>JAITPH010000193.1 GCA_031289515.1 Tannerella sp. | reverse complement strand
CAGATGTCTCCACTTCGGTCGACATGACAGGTTGGGGCGCTTTGGTCGCAATGACGGACATGATGCCTGTGTCATTACAAGCCTGCGTCATTGCAAGCCTGCGGCGACCCGCCTAAATTCGGCGCATACGATAGCTGTCGCGACGCCTACGTTCAGCGAATCCGTCGTCTCATGCGTCGGAGGGAAGGGCGGAACAAACAATCTTTCGTTAATCAATGCTTCCGTTGCGTTGCGGATGCCGGAGCCTTCGTTACCCATCACTATTATTCCGTTTTGGGATAGTTTTTTCGAGTAAATATTATCACCGTCGAGGAAAGCGCCGTAGACTGGAAAGTCCTGATGCCGGGCAAGGAACTCTTTCAGGTCGCTATAATGAACCTTAACGCGACAGAGCGCGCCCATGGCAGCCTGAACAGCCTTAACGCCGAAAACGTCCGCCGTATCAAGGCTACATACTATATGCTCTATACCAAACCAATCGGCAAGGCGCACGATAGTACCGAGATTGCCAGGATCCTGAACATCGTCGAGCGCCAAAACAAGCCCCGATGCAGGCGAGGCGTCGGCTATCTGAAACGAAGGCTTCCGGAACACCGCAAAAACATCCTGCGGCGACTTCAAAAAACTTATTTTCCGAATATCGGACTCGTTGGCGAGGATAAGTTCATTAGCCCGAACATCGCCCTGCGTAGCCAGCCACGGCGTCCGGGCTATCAGCCATTCACACTCGAAAACTCTTATCATATCGGCGACAGTCTTATTGCCTTCGGCAACGAAAAGTCCCTTATCATCACGATACTTCTTCATCTCCAATGCTCGTATCTCCTTTATTTTTGCTTTGCTCAACATAATTTTTATCGTATTTTTGAGTTCCAAATGTACGGTAAATAATTTATTTGAACTACATTTGTGGTCGAAAATTCGGTTTTATGAAACGATTCGTGTTCAAAAAATATGTGTGCGTGTGCTGCTTCGCTACTTGCTTTTTGTCGTGTAGAACAACAAAGTACGTAGGCGACGGCCAGTATCTTCTCGACAAAATAAAGATATATACGGACAATCCGGAAGTGAAGCCTTCGGAAATGAAGCCGTACCTGCAACAGCATCCCAATTACAAGATTTTCGGCGTTTTGAAGTGGCCTCTATACCTTTATAACTGGTCGGGCGACGACGAAGGCAAGTGGCTCAACAAGCAACTGCGACGGATTGGCGAGCCGCCCGTCCTGCTCGACCTCGACATGGCAGAACAGTCGAAAGTACAACTGAGCCACTATCTGTCGAATCGCGGATATATCAACGCCGAAATCGATATGTCGATCGATACGACAAAACGCAGGAAAGCCGTACTTGAGTATGCGGTGACTGCAAACGAGCCTTACAGGATTTGCGACTATCACTCAGCGGTCGACGACGCAAACATAGACGGCATAATACATCCGACGCTTCCTCGCCGCCAGTTTCCGCAATCGTTATTTCGCTCCGCGCCGAAAGAATATTCGACTTTTATAAGGGACAACATGTTGTTCGACCGGAATCTGCTGGAAAAGGAGCGGCAACGACTTACGACACTGCTTCGAAACAACGGATATTATGCTTTCAACCGCGATTATATCGGGTATCTGGCAGACAGTTCGTTTCGGAACAAGTGCGTAGACGTCGATTTGTATATAAAACCGTTAGCGCTTGTCACCGACGAGGGCGAGGCGCGGGAAGTCAGTCATCATCAATATTATATCAACAGCGTAAAGATTCTGACCGATTACGATCCGCTCGATCCGGGCAGTACCGACGACAACTATTTAATCACCGATTCGGCTACTTCGCGCGGCATAAAAATATATTACGGCAGCGGCGGGCGCAGCATCCGGCCGAGCGTATTGCAGCAGAGTTGCTACATCACGCCCGGCAGACTTTACAACGAGCGCAGCATCGAACATACATATACATCCTTTTCTTCGCTGAAGTCGCTTCGTTACATGAGCATCAAGTTCGACGAGTTCGAGCTTGCGGATACGTTCAGGCTCGACTGTACGATACTGACGGCGCAGGCGAAGAAGCAAGGCGTGCGATTCGACGTGGAAGGAACGAACTCGGCGGGCGATTTGGGATTCGCCTCTTCGATGACGTATCAGCATCGCAACCTGTTCAAAGGCTCCGAACTGTTTTCGGCAAAAGTACACGGCGGCTACGAATACCTCTCGTCAACGCAGGAACGTGGCAATTATTGGGAATATGCCGGCGAGACGTCAATCCATTTTCCCCGATTCATGTTCCCTTTCATAAGCTATGATTTCAGGCGTAAAATGCGCGCTACGACGGAGTTTAAAATGAGTTACGACCAGCAGCGCCGCCCGGAATATCACCGTTCCATAGTATCCGGAGGCTGGATATTCCACTGGCAGGACAGAATCAACACCCTCGCGCGGCATACATTCAAACTGCTTGATATAAACTACGTTTTCCTCCCTTATATCGACCGCTCGTTCAAGGATAAACTGCCCGAAACAACCGCATTATACAACTATTCCGACCAGTTCGTGGTCAGCATGGGATATATCTATTCGTTCAACAACTACGACCCGCTGGAGCGGCGGCACAACACTTACTCTCTCCGCGTGGCGGTAGAATCTGCCGGAAACGTGATGTATGCCATGTCCAATCTTTTTGGCGCAAAAAAAGACGATGAAGGACGATATAAGCTGTTCGGCATCAACTATTCCGAGTTTCTGAAAGGAGACGTCGATTTTGCCCGAAGCCTGAAGATAGACGAGCGCAATTCGGTGGCTTTCCATTTGGGACTGGGCGCTATTTATCCAGTAGGTAATACAAAGGAAATACCTTTCGACCGCCGATATTATGCCGGAGGCGCCAACAGCAATCGCGGCTGGAGCGTCCGCTCGCTCGGACCGGGAAACATGCGTCTGACCGACAGTACTTCGTTTATCAATCAGGTCGGCGATATCCGCATCGACGCCAATATCGAGTATCGAAGCAAGCTGTTCTGGAAGTTCGAGCTTGCCCTTTATGTCGACGCCGGAAATATCTGGACTATCCATAAATACGATTATCAGCCTGACGGAAGTTTCGACTTTAACCGTTTTTATCGCGAGATAGCCGTCTCCTACGGTCTTGGCTTGCGCCTTGATTTCGACTATTTCCTCGTTCGTCTGGATTCCGGCTTAAAAGCGTATAATCCGCAGGCTTCAGGCGCGGAGCGATGGGCTATCGCTAATCCGAACTTCAGAGATAATTTCGCATGGCACTTTGCCGTAGGATACCCGTTTTAAGTACGTCTTTTGCCTGTTCAAAAAATATTGCCGTTAAAAATGATGAAATGTTTTGCGGTTTGAATTATTCTTCCTTATTTTGTGCTTTCAAAAATGATTTTTATCAAAATTTACAACAATAATATGAAGAACGTATATCTGTTTTTATCAAATGCCTTATTGGCTTTTTGCGCTTGTTTTCTGGTAGCCGGATGTGAAGAAACTATCGAAGAATTGACCTATTATCCGATTGCCCGCATAGCAACTCTTGAGAGAGACTCGTTGAAGACCGTTTTGTCGTATGACGAACTCGGTTTATCCGGTATGAATTTCTATGTATATGACACATTCGTCGGTCAGGCTGTAGTGCAACACAAGCCGAACAGTATGAATTGCACAATCAACGGCGTATATTACGAAATCAAATTCGCCAATACTCACGGAGCCATGCGCGCCGAAACTATTACGGCTTACGTGGGCGGAGTCAAGAATTATACCGTCAATTATCATTACGACACTTCAGGTCGGATTAATCAGGCGGATTTCCAAAAATACGAAACAGGGAAGAACACCGTCTCTTACAATGTTTATACGTATGAGGGCAACGCTGTTGTCATCAGTGACGAGAACGGAGTACACAGACTGGAACTGTCGTCGGAAGAGAACACCGGGAACGTATGCAACGTCCTTGATTTTGCAGGCGCTTCCATTACGTCGGAATACATCATCAATCCCGACTTGTATTACCTCAATATCTATGGCGCGCCGATACGGACGTTGCCCGCCGGACAGGAGATCGGCAGGACTCAGAATAACGAATTGTCGCGCGTCGGCAAATACCGTTATAGCTATTAATTACGCTTGTTACAGGAGATTACGCTTGTAACAGGACAAAAAGAGAGCGGCCGAAAAGTTCCGTACATCGCGTATTGCGAATTTGGGAACTTTTCAGCCGCTCCGTTTTTTTAGCGTCTGAACAGAAGACTATTTTCTGTTGCGGTTTCCGTACCTGCTCATGAACTTGTCTACACGTCCTGCGGTATCTACCAGTTTGGCTTTTCCGGTGTAGAAAGGATGAGAAGTATTAGAGATTTCGAGCTTTATGAGCGGATAAGTCACGCCGTCAAGGTCGATAGTCTCTTTCGTGTTAATAGTCGATCGCGTAACGAATACATCGTCGTTCGACATGTCTTTGAATACTACCTGTCGATAGTTTCCGGGATGAAGATTTTTTTTCATTGCTTTATCTGTTATGTTGTTATTGTCGTCTGAAATATCTTTATTTCGGGTCGCAAAGGTAATGAAAAAAGTTGAACGTGCAAAAAAAAAGCCGTATTTTGAAAAAAAAAGTTGCCGGAGGATAAAAAATTCGCCGTAAAGTATTACCTTTGTAGCGCGAAAGCAGTCGAACTATTTTTAAATATATAATTTTAAAGACAATGATCAATTACAAAGATTTAGGACTGGTAAACACACGAGAGATGTTTGCCAAAGCAGTGAAAGGAGGCTATGCTATTCCGGCATTCAACTTCAATAACATGGAACAGATGCAGGCTATAATTCAGGCTGCCGTAGAAACAAGCTCGCCCGTAATACTTCAGGTATCGAGCGGCGCGCGTAAATATGCCAACCAGACGCTACTTCGGTATATGGCCGAAGGCGCTGTCGCTTTTGCAAAAGAGCTTGGCTGTCCGAATCCGCAAATAGTGCTCCACTTAGACCACGGAAACTCATTCGAGTTGTGCAAGAGCTGTATCGATATGGGCTTCTCGTCTGTTATGATTGACGGCTCTCATTTGAAGTATGACGAAAATGTCGAACTGACAAAGCAGGTAGTCGAATATGCTCATCAGTACGACGTTACGGTAGAAGGCGAGTTGGGCGTTCTTGCAGGCGTCGAGGATGACGTGGTTGCCGAACACCATACTTATACCCGACCGGAAGAAGTCGTAGACTTCGTTACCAAGACAGGATGCGATTCGCTGGCTATTTCTATCGGCACGTCGCATGGAGCCAATAAATTCAAGCCGTCGCAATGCACGCGCGACGAAAACGGTCGCCTTGTGCCGCCGCCATTGGCTTTCTCTATCCTCGAAGCTATCGAGAAAGAGTTGCCCGGATTTCCTATCGTGCTGCACGGCGCATCGTCGGTTCCGCAGGAAGAAATCGCAACTATCAACGAATACGGCGGCGCTCTCGTGGACGCTATCGGAATACCGGAAGACCAGTTGCGCAAAGCCGCCAAGTCTGCCGTTTGCAAAATAAACATCGACTCCGACAGCCGTCTGGCAATGACAGCCGCTATCCGCAAAGTTTTTGTAGACAGCCCGGCAGAGTTCGATCCGCGTAAATATCTCGGACCGGCTCGCGACAATGCAAGGAAATTGTATATCCACAAAATAAAGGATGTATTGGGATCAGAAAATAAACTGTGAAATTTGTGTTTTGTTAAATTTTTGATGAGGGAGGGATTGCATCTTTTTGCAATCCCTTTTTTGGGTGTTTTGACTTTCAGACATAATTTTATTATCTTTGTCTTAAATTTTTCGGAAATGAACAGAAAGAACGGTTTTGTACGCTGCTTGCTTACGCCTTTTGCATGGTTATACGGATTGGCAGTCCGGCTTCGCAATCTATCGTTTGATTGCGGTATTCTTCCTTCGGAGCGGTATCCGGTTCCTGTCGTCTGCATTGGAAATATTTCTGTCGGCGGTACAGGCAAGACGCCTTTTACGGAATATCTTGTCGGCTTGCTGAAAAAGCAATATCGCGTGGCGTCGTTAAGTCGCGGATATAAGCGCCGGACAAAAGGATTTATCATCGCAGACGCAGATTGTTCGGCGCGCGAAGTCGGCGACGAGGCATGCCAGATAAAACATAAGTTTCCGGATATCACCGTTGCCGTCGATACCAATCGCCGTCGGGGTATTTCCCGCCTGCTCGCTTTGCCCGACGATGTCCGGCCGGAAGTGATACTCCTCGACGACGGCATGCAGCATCGCTACGTCCGTCCGTCGCTCACTGTTATGCTGACCGACTATAATAATATGTATTACGACGACAAAATCCTGCCTGTCGGCAATTTGCGCGAGCCGGTCGATGCTTCGTATAGGGCTGATATAATAGTAGTTACGAAATGCGGCGACGTAATCAAACCTATCGATTTGCGAATCATCGAAAAACAAATGGCTATTATGGCATACCAAAGACTTTATTTTTCAAATGTCCGGTATAAGGTGCTGGAAGCCGTTTTTCCGTCTTGCGCCCTTTCTCCTCCGGAACTGTCCGATGTCAAGGATATACTGCTCGTAGCCGGTATTGCCAATCCGCAGCCGCTTGTCGACAAACTGAAGTCTTGTTCGTCTTCGTCTCCATCTCCGTCTCCGGCGAATCTTAATGTTTGCTTGTTTCCCGATCATCACGATTTCGGCGTCGCCGATATTAAACATATCGACAATGTTTTTCGCAAAATGCCTGCCGACAGTCTGATTATCAGTACTGAAAAAGACGCCATGCGCCTGAAAACGCTTGATTTCCTGCCCGCAGACTGGAAACAGCGCCTGTATTATCTTCCCATATCGGTAGAATTTCTCTTCGAGCGCGGCGAAAATTTTGATGCGGAAATCTTAAAACACATAGTATCAACAATAAATATATATAAGAAAAATGTCAAGGACTGAAATATCAACACTCGGCGAATTTGGACTTATTCGTCATCTTACCGAAAAAATCGAGTTGAAGAACGAAAGCACGCTCAAAGGCGTGGGCGACGACGCTGCCGTTCTCGATTATAAAGAGAAAAAAATTCTTGTCACGACAGACCTTTTGCTCGAAGGCGTTCATTTCGACCTTATGTACGTTCCGTTGAAACATCTCGGCTATAAATCGGCGGTGGTCAATTTCTCGGATATCTATGCAATGAACGGACAACCGAAACAGATAACCGTGTCGCTCGGCATATCAAAACGCTTTTGTGTTGAGGATTTTGACGAGTTTTATGCGGGCTTGCGTTTGGCGTGCGACGTCTATGGCGTGGATATTGTCGGCGGAGATACTTCCGCTTCCGTTACCGGTCTGACTGTCAGCATCACTTGCATAGGCGAAGGCGACAAGATTGTCTATCGCAACGGCGCAAAAGAAAACGACATCGTGTGCGTTTCGGGCGATTTGGGCGCGGCATATATGGGATTGCAACTGCTCGAACGCGAAAAGAGCGTGTTCGACGGCGACAGGAATTTCAATCCCGATTTTAGCGGCAGGGAATATATTCTGGAGCGGCAACTCAAGCCCGAAGCCCGCAAGGATATTGTGGCTGCTCTTGCCGAAACCGGCATCACGCCTACTTCAATGATAGATATTTCGGACGGCTTATCGTCGGAGCTGCTTCATATTTCCAAGGAAAGCAATGTGGGATGCCGCATTTTTGAAGACCGCATACCGATTGATTATCAGACGGCTGTCATGGCTGAAGAGTTTAATATGAATCTCGTGACGGCAGCTCTGAACGGCGGCGAGGATTACGAACTGCTCTTTACCGTTCCGCTCGGATTCTACGATGAGATGGCGCAAATGAAAGGCGTTTCGATAATCGGTCATATCACGAAGCCGGAATACGGAAACCTGCTTGTAGGGCGCGATGGCGGCGAAATAGAACTCAAAGCGCAGGGATGGCAGTCGCTTGCGGAATGAAAAAAAATCATGGATTTTGGATTTTTTTCAGGAAAAAATTTGCGGAATAGAAAAAAATAACTACCTTTGCACCCGCAAATATAAAAAGGCGCTATAGCTCAGTTGGTAGAGCAACGGACTGAAAATCCGTGTGTCCCTAGTTCGATTCTTGGTGGTACCACATTCTTCGGAACGCTAATAGCCTATTCATTAGATTATTAGCGTTTTTGTTTTCAGTCAGTCCCATTCCGTATCACGATATTGCATTTTGGCGTAATTGACGATATTCGTAAAAAAATATTATCCCGATTTGCATGTTATAATAATAATTTGTAATTTTGTCAGTCGAACTGAAAAAATTGCAGTTTGGAGATTATGACAAATAACGATATACAACAAGTAAAACAGCGTTTTGGAATTATAGGCAATAATGCGGAACTGAACAGGGCTATCGACGTGGCTTTGCAGGTTGCGCCGACCGATTTGTCTGTTCTGATAACGGGCGAAAGCGGCGTGGGAAAAGAATCGTTTCCCCAGATGATACACCAGAACAGCCCCCGGAAACATGCCCAATATATCGCGGTAAACTGCGGTGCAATTCCCGAAGGCACAATCGATTCCGAATTGTTCGGTCACGAAAAAGGCTCGTTTACCGACGCCAAAGACCTGCGAAAAGGTTACTTTGAAGTGGCCGACGGCGGTACGATATTCCTCGACGAAGTAGGGGAATTGCCGCTTTCTACACAGGTGCGACTGCTTCGCGTACTCGAATCGGGCGAGTTTATGAAGGTAGGCTCCTCGAAAGTGCAGAAAACAAACGTCCGCATCGTGGCCGCCACCAACGTTAATCTTGTAGAAGCCGTTACGAATCATAAATTTCGCGAAGACCTGTATTATCGCCTGAACACTGTGCCAATCCGCATTCCGCCGCTAAGAGAGCGCCATGAGGACGTGTTGCTGCTGTTCCGCAAGTTTGCCAACGACTGCGCCGATAAATACCGTATGCCTGCAATACATCTCGACGAAGATGCCCGCCAACTGCTGCTCTCGTATCGCTGGCCCGGTAATGTGCGCGAATTGAAGAATATTGTCGAGCGTATCTCCGTAATCGAAGAAAACCGCGATATAAAGGCTGACGCGCTGCGATTGCACCTTCCGAATATCACGATGGAGAAACTGCCCGCGCTTGCGCATCATATTGATGAACAGAAGGTTTTCAACAGTGAACGCGAGATTCTTTATCAAGTTCTTTTTGATATGAAAAAGGATGTGAACGACTTGAAAAAACTGGTGCACGACATTATGAACGGCAGCGTTCCTGTGGAAGACATTGATAATAACGTGTATACGCATCCGACGACGGTACACCAGTCGTCTATCCGCCAGACAACCATACAGGAAGCCGAAACGGTCGAAGAAGCGCTATCGCTCGGAGACGTCGAAAAAGGTATGATTCGCAAAGCGCTGGAACGACATAACGGACGCCGAAAAAATGCGGCTGTCGACTTGCAGATTTCTGAACGTACATTATATCGTAAAATTAAAGAATACGGACTCGAATGAAAACAGTATCATACATAAAAGCCCTGATTGCGGCAATGTTGGCGGGTTTGACGATGTCTTCCTGCTCTGTCACCTATTCTTTCAGCGGCTCGTCAATAGATTATACCAAGGTGAAATCTATTTCCATAAAAGACTTTCCTAACATGTCTCCATTGATTTATGCCCCTCTCTCCCAGCAATTTACCGAAAAGTTAAAAGACAAATATACGCGTCGGACGAAACTTCAGGTCATACGCGACGGAGGCGATATGGACTTGGAAGGCGAGATAACAGGCTATAACCTTACTTCTCAGGCAGTTAAAGAAGACGCTTACGCATCGCAAACGCGCCTTACCATCACTGTGCGCGTGAGGTTTACCAACAAATCCAATTCTGAAGAAGATTTTGAGCAGACATATTCGGCGTATCAGGAATTTAGTAACACAGAGACTATTGACCAGGTTCAAGACCAGTTATGCGAAGCCATTATCGACGAATTGGTTGATCAGATATATAATGAAACAGTTGCAAATTGGTAGATTATGACAAGGGATGAATTATTTCAATGGATTGCAGACTCTTCGTTGCTTACGAGGGATTCTTTGATGGAACTTCGGCAGGTGAGCGAGGAATTTCCTTACTTTCATGCGGCAAAATTGCTCTATCTCAAGAACTTGGCTATTCTCAACGATGTGCGTCTCGATAAGGAACTAAAGAAGATGGCAATCTACGTGCCCGACCGCAGACGGCTTTTTATGCTTCTTGACGACAAACGGTTTGCGAAAAACAGGCTTGTACTCAAGAAACCCGAAGTAGCCGAGCCGCGAAAGATGGAGAAACTCGTCGTGGAAAGCTCATTGGAAGAGAAGAGTACGAGAAAAAGGAAAGAAGCAAAAGGCGGCGCTGAAAAAAGCAAACCTGCCGTAGCGCCTCCGCCTGTCGTTGCATCCGACTACGTCAGTTGGCTGGAAGAAAATGCGGAAGACATTCCGGTTGAGAACTTGTCCGAAAATCAGATAAAACATCAGGAACTGATAGATTCGTTTATCGAAAACGAAAAAAAACAACATGGGCAACGGTTGCCGCCTCCCGTCGTTGGCAAAACTTCCGAAAATGACGAAAAAAATGAAGATTTTCCCGAATCGCCGGTCGCGGACAAAACATCTCTTGATGACTCGTATTTCACTGAAACTCTGGCTCGTGTGTATATCAATCAAAAAAGATATGACAAGGCTTTGGAAATTATTCGCGTTTTAAGTTTGAAATATCCGGAAAAAAACATTTACTTTGCAGACCAAATTCGTTACTTGGAAAAGATTATTAACATAAATAAATAGAAAAGATGTACATTTTTATCTCAATTTTGATTCTTTTAAGCGCTATATTATTAGTCTTAGTAGTATTAGTTCAAAATTCGAAAGGAGGAGGTCTGGCATCAGGCTTCGCATCGTCGAATCAGGTGTTGGGAGTTCGCAAGACTACCGATTTCCTCGAAAAGGCAACATGGTTTCTTGTAGGCGTGGTTGTCTTGGGTTGTATCGCAATCACAGCCGTTATACCGCGCGAAAAAGCTGCCGTAAACTCGGACGTATTACAAAACATAAGCGCGCCGGTCAATACCACAGCGCCCGACTTCGGAATAGCCCAGCCTGACGACCAATCTTTCGGCATAACAGCGCCCGAACAGGAAGAGCCGATTCAAGAGCAAGCGCCGGAAAACTGATTTCCGACACGCAAAATCGCTGCCGTCATTGCGAAGCACAAAGCAATCCGTAAATGAATGGATGACAGTTATTGTACATTGTACAATAACTGTTATATCATTGCGAGAAAGTTACTAAACAAGTTTAGCAAAAAGGAAGAATGACGAAGGAAACCGTTGCGCTTGCCGTCATTGCGAGGAACGAAGCAATCCAGAATATATACAGGGCGCTGGATTGCTTCGTTCCTCGCAATGACGGCAACCTGTCTCCGTTAGGCATACTTCTCCCAATTTTCATTGATAGAAAATGCTAATATTTAGCGCCTTTTACAGCCGGTATTTCGGAA
>JAITPH010000036.1 GCA_031289515.1 Tannerella sp. | reverse complement strand
ATATGAGAAAAAAGGGAATATCCTTAAATTCGCGCATGAACTCGATGATTTTATCGACAAACAGGGCAGGCGCATAAACCTCTTTACCTTTCATATCCCATCTCCGGTTATAGGCGTTTTCGTTTTCCGGCTCGTAGTTTACGCCGCAGTCCAGGCGGGTATTGCCTTCCAGCATTACTATCTGACCGTTTTCAAAGAGGAACGGAGGATAATAGCCGCGGCTTCTGATATGGTCGAGATAGCCGAAATAATAATCCCATCCATGTTGAGCCAGCTGTCGGCGCGACGAGGTATTGCCCCATTCCAGCACGCCTATCTCGCCGGTAACATAACCCGCTTTCCGGAAAACCTGCGGCAAATAAAGGTCGTTTTCGGGCAAAAGGATACTGTTTCCGTCTATAAAATCCTCGTTTTGGTGCAGGTGGGTTGTGTCTTCCTTCATGTAGACGCCGCCGTTTGTGATGCGCCACCTGTTTTTGCTGTTGTCCATGTAGCCGGTCAGCAGCGAAGCGCGGGAGTAAGCCGAAGCAGCGCCTCCGTAAGCATAGTCGAAACTCACTCCGTTATTGACAAGTCCGTCAATGTTCGGGGTGGTAAAATGTTTCTGTCCGTAGGCCGACAGCAAGCCTTTTCCGAAGCCGTCAGCGTAAATCAATATCACGTTGGGCTTGTCCTTTGAAGCTGCGCACGTTTGCCGGTTTGCAAGAAACAGTGCGCTCAATAGCAGCAGAATGCAATAAATACTCTTTTTTACCATAATAATAGACATTTATCCGTTAAAAAGTGCACAAAAGTAAGTCTTTTTTTTGAAATCACCAAACATTATCGTTTTGTCTTACCACCAATATATATCATAATACCATTCCTCGTCAAAGCTCTTGTATTTGATTTCAATGCCGCGTTCCCAGAGAATGATGGCTTCGGTCTCTTCCGAAATGTTTTTGCTGACGTCGGTCGCAACGATAGATAATTTTCCGGCGGACAGAGCCTTGTCCACGACTATTTCCAACGGCTCTTTGACGGTATACTCCAGTTTCAGTTTCGGCGTTGCCAAACTTAGCAGCGTTCCGCTGCCTTCCAGCGAATAACCGTGTTCATTGAATCTGACGTCCCACCGCGTCGAGTATTCAAAGAGATCATCCACGTCCCTGCCTTCCGCTATGCGCCATGTTCGATTGCCATTGTTTGCAATCCGGCAGTCCAGCGTTTTGTCGGGCGTCGAAACCGTCCAGACGGCATCTCCGTCGTCAATGCTTTTGCCGTCCGTGTCTATCGTAAATTCCGTATGATAGGCGGAACTGTTTATTAGCCTTAACGTCCACGCATCGGCGTCTTCGTTGTGCGAAATTTTCACGTCGCTGAAGTATAGCCGGTCTACCGAATCCCGCTTTTCTATCGTGGTCTGTTTAAGATATTCGTTGAAACGATAAACGTTCTTGATGATCAGGTCATAGTTTTTGACCGCGCCGCAAGTGTAGTCGAACGCGACGTAACCCGGATTTGTCTTGCGCATGCTTTCCTCGCCGTAACAACCGCACAGCACAACCGATGCTGTCATACATAATGCGTAATTTTTAAATCTTTCCATTGTGAACAAGTTTTTAGCCGTTAAAATCTGTATCCTACACTCATGTTGAGCACGCCTTTTGATCCGGCGCCCAGTTCCCACGAAGCGAACAGTTTTTTGCCGACCGATACTCCTATAAAGGTTGCATGGCCGCCCAGATATGTTTCGTTTGCGTAGTAGCTGTCGCCCGGTTTTTTTTCACTTTTCATGCCGAATCCGAATCCCAGCGCCGAATAGAGCCTTATCACCG
Organism: Tannerella sp.; assembly: GCA_031289515.1. GTDB lineage: Bacteria > Bacteroidota > Bacteroidia > Bacteroidales > Tannerellaceae > Tannerella. The sequence goes on along the minus strand of JAITPH010000036.1, from coordinate 1,233 downwards.
GACGGTTCAGGTATGTGAATCTGACCATCGGGAATACTTCCAGGCGATGCTTCCGGTATTTGTCTACTATGCGGTCGGTTTCGGTCTCCATCTCGTTTCTGGAAACGCCCGAATATGTGGCATTGATACTTAGAGCAAGCCATTTCTTCATTTCATTGGTATATGAAACGGTTATCGCATGGGTATATTCCTTCATGCCGTAATAATATTTGCCTTCATTGTATCTTCCGAGCGGAGTCGAGGTATCTTGTCCCCAACGATAGCTGTCCCATTCCCAATCGTTCCAGTCGTCTTCGCCGGGGAATCCCCAGCTTATCGAAAACTCGTTTTTCAGTTTGTAAGGCTCTCCTGCATAAACATATCCGGCCGAGGCTACGGCAAACAGCATAATCAATAATAATTTTCCTTTCATATTGTTGTATTTCAAGTTTTAAAACCACATCCATATAGACGGCAAAAGTAAGCAAAACGTTGCATTCCGCAAAAAAAACGGCGAAATATATTCCGGTATCTCAAAGTCCTACTACCGTGACCGTTTTTCCGTCTACGGTTTCTTTCCGCATATAGATTTTATCATCCCACAGTATTTCGGGACGGCGGTCGAAGATGGCGAGCCATGCATCGGTGCAACCGTAAGTATCCATATAGCCGAACGTTTGTTCGAGACCTTTTTCCAGAGATTTCTCTCCTCTGCGGATTTTGAGTTCTATCGGATATTTCCGGTTTTCATACATCAGACAGATGTCGAGACGGCCTGTTCCCGCCGCCATTTCGCGGATGATTTGTCCGCCGCCGTTGACAACCCGTTGCAGAAATGCCATCAATACGAGATGCGGTGCGGCTTCCCTGTATTCGTAGCGTTCTATCCGGATGGCGCTGTTTTCACGCCAGAACTGCTGAAAATCGCGCATCAGAAAATCCATGTCGATCCGGCCGTCTTTCAGATAACGCGGCATTTTATAGGGATACTTCGGGTCTTGCAACTCGCCCTGCGTATATGAAGACAGTTTGCGAATGATGACTTCGGCATAAATCGGATTGGCAGGCTCTATAACCGAATTTACCACGCGAATCAAACCCAACTCCCTTGTATAAAGAAAGTCGTCCGAATCTCTGTCGATAACGGAATCACCCAGAATCACAGGCTCGATTATACGGCGCACACGGTCTTCCTTCAGCCGTTCGAGCAGGCTGTCGATATGTGTAGGGCGATTGATGATGATGGTTTGAATG
>JAITPH010000272.1 GCA_031289515.1 Tannerella sp. | reverse complement strand
GTTTCCGAAACGCGGGTGATAAAACTGCCGTATTTAAAGACGCGACTGCCAAACCGAGTGTTGGCGGTTGCGTCTTTTTTTGAAAAAAAATCGAAAAATAGTTGCATATATCAATTATTATTCTTTCCTTTGTCGCCGATTTATAAGAAAATTTGTAATAATATGACTACAAAAAAGTTACCGGTACTGATGCACATCGCTTTGACGATGAAAGCTATTGAGCGGGCATTCAGGAAAGATGTTCAGGCTTTGAAGCTCGACTTGCCTTCCGAATCGTTCGGGATATTGCTGATTGCCTATTTTCAGGAAAACAGTATCCAGCAGGAGATTGCCGAAATGGCGCACAAGGATAAATCGGTTGTACTCCGTCTGATTGATACGCTCGAAAACAAGGGCTTTATACGGCGGGTTACAGACGGTCAGGACAGGCGAAAAAACCTTATCGTCACCACGGACGAGGGCAAAAAGATAGCCGAAGCGATTGTCCGACGAGGAAAAAAGCTGTTCGGAAGTTTGTCGTCGAGGATTGAAAAACAGGATATGGCTACTTTTGTCAAGGTACTGTTGACGCTTAAAAACAATGCCGAACTGTATTAACGGTCAGTTTTTTTGCATATATAGTTGCATAAATCAATTATTGACAATATCAAATATAAAAGATGAACAAGAAAAAATTAAAACTTCGTCCCTTTCTGTCGGTAGGCACATTCTTCTTCCTGATAAGCCTTGTCATATCAGGGATTGTCATACATGTCACCGACCATCAGCCATATACGTTTACGAAAATTTACTGTATGGTGTTGCATAACATTTCCGCCCTGTGCTTTTTGGTTTTCTCGGCGGGGCATGTTTTTGAGAATTGGAAGTCACTCAGGTCGTATATTTCGGGGACGGCAAAACGGTACGTTAGCGTCGAAACGCTGATTGTTGCAGCGCTGATGCTCGCCGTTTTGCTGATATGCCGGGTTAAAACGCTGAATCTGATTGAGGAACATGGCATAACTTTTTGAAATAACGAAATAAATTGAAGTAAAATGAACAAAGAAAGACTGAACAAAATCCGCACTCCATACATTTGGGCTAATCCAAGGAAGTGCACGGCATGTTGGAAATGTATAGATTCCTGCCCTAAGCAGGTGATTGGCAAAGTGGGGTTTCTATGGCACAAACACATTATTATTAAAAATGCGGAAAACTGCATTGATTGCAAAAAATGTATAAAAACCTGTCCGAATGAAGTGTTCAGCGATGAAATACCTCATTTGTTTAAAGATATTTTGGCAAAGAAGGGGATTAAAATATGAAATCAATCATTTATATCTTCCTATTCGGCTCGTGCAATACGGACAGAAAATTCAGCTTTCGAGCATCCTGTTCAGGCTGTCGCAGGCAGTGCGGACGTCGGGGACGTTCGATATTACGAGGCTTCGCTTGCCCGCCTGTTCTTTCAGGGCGCATGTCTTGGGATATTTCTGGATGTATGCGATGACTTTGCCGAAAGCGTCGCTCTGGTAGTATGGACTTTCCCTGTCCTTTATCATGTTCAGGTTCATTACGCCACGCTTGAGGATGATTTTCTCGAAACCCAACCGTTTGCCGAGTTGCCGGAGATTCATTACGCGGATCAGTTCTTCGCCTTCGCGGGGTATCGTTCCGAAGCGGTCTTTCAGTCGGGCGACGAATGAGACGAGTTTCGCGTCGTCTTCGATGGAATCGAGTTCGCGGTAGATATTCACACGCTCCGAATCGTTGGGTATGTATGTTGGCGGAAAAAGCAGTTCGAGGTCGCTTTCGATATATGTCTCGCGCACGAAATTGCCTTCACCGGCCGTTTCTTCTTCATACAGTCCGGAAAACTCTTCCGTTTTGAGTTCGCCGACGGCTTCTTCGAGTATTTTCTGGTACGTTTCGTAGCCGACGTCGGCGATGAAACCGCTTTGTTCGCTGCCGAGCATATTGCCTGCGCCGCGAATGTCGAGGTCTTGCATGGCTATGTGTATGCCGCTACCGAGGTCGGAGAAGTTTTCGATTGCCTGCATACGGCGACGCGATTCGGCAGGCAGCGTCGAAAGCGGCGGCGAGAGCAGGTAACAGAAGGCTTTACGGTTGCTTCGACCTACGCGACCGCGCAGCTGATGCAGTTCCGACAGTCCGAACTGATGCGCGTTATTGACGATGATCGTATTTGCGTTCGGTACGTCGATGCCGTTTTCGACGATTGTTGTTGCTATCAATACGTCGTACTCGTAATTGATGAAGTCGAGGATATTTTTCTCAAGCTGTTCGGGATTCATCTGTCCGTGTCCGACGGCGACGCGCACGCCCGGCACTTCGCGGCGGACAAGGTTTTCGAGTTCATATATGTTATGTACCCTGTTGTTGATGAAGAAGACCTGACCGTTACGGCTGATTTCAAACTCTATTGCTTCGCGGATGATGTCGGCGTTGAAACATTCGATTTCGGTTTGAATCGGGTAGCGGTTTGGCGGCGGAGTATTGATGTTGCTCAGGTCGCGTGCACCCATGAGCGAGAATTGCAGCGTTCGCGGTATCGGCGTCGCCGTCATTGTGAGCGTGTCCACGTTTGTTTTCATCTGGCGCAGGCGTTCCTTGACGGCTACGCCGAATTTCTGTTCCTCGTCGATTACGAGCAGGCCGAGGTCTTTGAACCGGACGTCTTTGCCGACTATGCGATGCGTTCCTATGAGGACGTCTATTTCTCCGTTTTTCAGGCGTTCGAGTATCTTTTTCGTATCGCCGGCGGTGCGTGCACGGCTGA
>JAITPH010000221.1 GCA_031289515.1 Tannerella sp. | reverse complement strand
CAACGATAAAACGGCGAGAAAAATCCTGACGTATTCGCCAGATACGACTGCGACGACCATCCGCCCAGCACGATTTTCACAACGCCCTCATACAAAAAATGCCAACCGATAGCCATCCTGAGCACTGTGACTATCACTTTTTCAATCGAAAACAAATTCTCTTTCAGTTTCATAATATTTAATTTAATCATTTTATAACATCATAATCAAATGCCTGTATCTCGACGGGGCCTAACAGTCCCGACGATTGAAGCGGCGATGTCGCTTTCCATGGATTGACGGTAGTCCAAGTCGGTCGATGCTGTTCCGGTAGTTGGCTGTCGCCTATAAGCCGGTTTTGCCAATTATTGACTACGGTTACTTCCATGCGGTTGTCTCCTTCTTTCAGATAGTCCGTAACGTTCAGGCGATAAGGCGTTGTCCATACTCCGCCGACATATTGACCGTTCAGGCTGACTTTCGCCATCACCATTACCTTTCCGAGGTCAATGTATAATTCTTTCGACGGTAGTTTTTCTATCTTAAATGTCGTGGAATATACGGCTTCTCCGGCGAAATATCTGATTTTGTCGTCGGTAGAGTTTTTCCAGTCCGTCGGTTTATCGAATACCACCGGATTTTCGGGTCCCCTTTTCCCCGCTTCAAAAACAACAGTCCAAGGCGTATTTACGGTATATATCACATTTTTCGGACTGAAATCAAGACTGAAATCAGAATGGGAATCAGGACGAGAATCAGGATATGCAGAAGAGTCATCTATTCCGGAACTTTCTAAAACTGTTGCAGCGTATCGAAAATCAGAATAGACAGAAGAGCCATCCCCCTTCCGGAATACAACAAAAGCGCTTTCAAAACCGTCTAACTCGATATTGAGAGCCGTACTCCCGGCTGTTTGGCGGTAGCCGTGCAATCTTCGGACGTCTACGGTCAGGGGATTCCACAGTTCGGGCGTCAATCCTTCCGGCACGCGAAATTCGCAATCAAAAGAGATTTTTTTATCGCTCTGATTCGATAGAAAATAAATTTCGCCATCATCCAAAGTACGATGAATAAACAAAATCGAAGAATCGGCAGTAGATTTCATGTCGGGGCGCACGTTTAGAGCATCGAGCGCTTTTTGCAGATCGACGGAACGGCGGAACACCCTCCCCGCGCCATATTTGTCGGCTTCAAACAATTCCGCTCCGATTCGTTGCACATCCCTGTCCGCTTCGGGATAGTTTGCCAGACTTGGCGAATAGACAGGAGGCTCGCCATAGACAGCCAGACCGTCGTTTACCAAGTCGGCGATTTTCTTCAACAGCTCCGGGCGCATCGACTTCTGTTCCGGCAGGACAAGCATACGGTAACGCATTCCGTCCGGCAAAGTCAGATAGCCGTTTCTAACCGACGCCCTTGTCATCAAAACTTCGGCGTTGATATAGTCGTAAGAATAGCCATGCGGCAGTTTGGGGTCTTCCGTGCCGGTCATTTTAGGCGCGTCTTCGCCGATGAAATATGCGACGTCGGCGACGTAAGTTCCCTGTTGCAGCAGGAAGTTCGCGCGGCGCAGATAGCCGGTAAAGACGTCCATCTGGCCAAACCACGTGTTTTTGCGCTGAAAATCATTGCCGAACCATGCGCTCATGCCCGGATTGCGGTCTTCGTAAGGTTGATGAATGTATACGTGAAGTAATGTCGAATTTATGCCTTCGGTGAAAAAGCGGTCAATGCGTTGTTTCATGTCGTAGGGATAGCGGCCGAAATTGGGGCCTCCGCTTGTGCAGGATTCGGCCCAGACGCGGCGTTTGCCGTAGATGTGTGCGCACGACGATGCAGCGCGGTTTTCGATGTCGCCCAATTCGCCGACACTCCAAAATTCGCCGCTCACCTCGTCCGATTGACCGCCATATTGCAGAAACTCGCCCGGAAAGCCCCAGTGTCCGTAGTTTTCGAGCCATGTAGTCAGTCCGTATTGGTGGCACGCTTCGCGCAATCCGCCGACATAATCGTAGGCTATGCGGTCGGCTATGAGGCGGCGCAAGTCCCAAAGGAAACGCGACGACACGTCCTCATTGCCCACAACCTTGCCGTAAAGAGCAGGCAGATAGGGCAGAGGATCGTAGCCGTAAGTCTCGCGGAACCGTTCCCTCATATCGTCAGTCCAGTTTTGTCCGCCTGTCTCGTAACTGTCCTGAACGACTATCTTGAAACATCGGCGGTCGGCTTCCGGTATGCGGCGCAGTATTTCGCCTATATATGCGTCGAAATGAGCCGCTACGTGCTTTTTGCTCATCTTGTCAATTTCAAGTCCCTTGGCATTTGGCGTGGCGGGAGCGTTGGTGACGCCGGTAGTTTTCATTTCCAGAAACGAAATTGTCCATTCGCCTTCGGGCGCTTCACATTTCAGCACGCCGTCTGCCGAAACTGCCGCCGTCAGGTCTGTCACCTTGTTCTCCGGTATGACAAACCCCGAATTTTCGTCGTACCAGTCTTGCTTTTGCCACATATAAGTATTCCAGTACGGCAAAGGACGCTGAAACATCTTCGCCAGCGACTGTTCCGGATAGCGTTCGACTGCGGTTGCATCCGACAGCGTCGCCCCGGCTTTCAGACTTTTATAGTCGTATTGCGGCTTTTCAAGTATCAGGCGAAACGATTCGGTTTGAGTTTCCGGCAGTGAAATGACGACAGGCGATTCCGGCTTGAATCCCACGATTATGTCGTAATTGGTGCGGTCTATCTCAAACTTGCGTACAGTCCGGTATGTGTCGCCGACTTTTGCCTGCAACTCGGCATTTGTGCGGAAATAATCTTTTGTCGTGAACGTGAAACTGCGGATTGTCCGACTCTTGTCCACCGGCATTTCAACCGTCAGGGATTGATTTTCTTCCATCCGAATATCATACCTTTTCTCGTATACACCGGTATTGTTCGGATAAGCAATCACGCTTACCAGCTGCGTCTTTTCGGAATATCCGGGGATATTGTACGTGACGGATTCCGGACCTCTTACCTGAATATCCGTAGCCGCGAGGTAGCGCATGCTTTCTTCGGGTTTGACCCACGGGCCGCCGGACTGACTCCAGCCGGGAGAGTTGAATATGCCTATTTCAATGCCGAGTTCCGTTGCCGTTTTCAAGGCTGCATGTATGATATTCCACCATTCGTCCGAAAATATTTTTACTTCTCCGTAAGGCAAATCGTCAAGTCCGATATTGCCGATATAGGCTTTTGTGATGCCGGCCTTTTTCATGGCATGAAGGTCGTTGACGACGCCTTCCCGGGAAATATTATCCGACAGCCAATACCAGTAAACCCCGATTCTGATACTGTCGGGGACATCGCAAAATCCTTTCTCCAATGAGGCTACAGGAGCCTGTCCGTCCGCAAAAGCAAAAGCGGAGAAGAAAAAAATGATAAATGCCGGTAATAAAAGCGTCTTTCTCATAAATAAAATGTTCTTAAAAGTGTTTTTCTGTTATGACGGTGCAAAGATAGCAATAATTTTGCTTTTCGGCAATATCCGACAATTGATATTTGACAATGCAATGACGGATTATCCTGTTCCGTCATGTCGACCGGACAGGTATCCGTCATTGGTAGCGGTATCCGTCTTTGCGAGGACGGCAGACTGTCTCGTTTGCCGCCTTTTTAATTTCCGGTTCTTGACAGCATTCTTTTTGAAGGCGGAAGGCGGAAGGCGAGAGACCGGCTGTTTTTTTTGAAGACGCGATAAAAGATTGTCCGGTCGTTATATTTTTAATGTACGCGACGGGGTACTAATCACCTCGTCACAACAATTGTGATCGGTTCTCAA
>JAITPH010000151.1 GCA_031289515.1 Tannerella sp. | reverse complement strand
TTTTTGCTAAACTTGTTTAGTGATTTCCTCGCAATGACGGAAAGCGTAGCCGTTTCATGCCGAATCATGTCTCTATATTTCCTTCAATTTGAAGGGATTGAAGGATACGTTTGTGTCGTAGGCGTCGCTTCCGTCAATTTTCTTTATGTATTTGACGATACGCAGCGTCAGCGGTAAAACGATGATTTCGTAGAGCGATTTGAGCGCTGCCTGTGTGCCTACCATCAATAACAGTTCTTCGTTCGGTATCAATCCGGCGAATGCTATCGGGAAAAATATCAGCGAATCGGCGCTTTCGCCCGCAATCGTCGACAGTATCGCCCGCAACGAGAAATTGCGCCCTTTGGACGATATTTTCATCTTGCTCATCACATAAGCGTTGATAAACGATCCGACAAGAAACGCGCAAAAGCTCGCTATAACGATGCGGGACGTCATCCCGAAAACGTAATTGAAACTGTCTCCGCTTTCCCAGAACGGCGCGGCGGGCATCATTATCGCCAACTGAGCCATGCCGACTACTAAAAAATTCATTGCAAACCCGCTCCAGATAATCAATCGGGCTTTCCTGTAACCCCATACCTCCGATATGCAATCGTTTATTATATAGGAGATCGGAAAAACCATTAGTCCGGCAGTCGCCGTTATTGGTCCTAAACTGATGATTTTCGTTTCCAGAAGGTTGGAAACAATCAGACACACTACGAATAAAATGCCCATTAACATGAACGGGACTGATACTGTTTTCTTCATAAATCTTGTTTTTTAAAGTGGTTGTCAAGCACACTGTTAATAATTATATTGTTTAAAATTTCTGCATGTCGCACAGTCGTTTATAATATCCGTCGGTAGCCAGAAGCTCGTCGTGCTTCCCGCGTTCTACGATTTCGCCTTCGTGCATGACGCATATTTCGTCTGCATTGCGAATAGTCGAAAGCCGGTGGGCTATGACAATAGTTGTCCGGTTAAGCATTAAATTCTCAAGCGCTTCCTGTACAAGACGCTCCGATTCCGTATCAAGAGCCGACGTCGCCTCGTCGAGTATCAGTATCGGCGGATTCTTCAGAATGGCGCGCGCTATGCTTATCCGCTGCCTCTGACCGCCGGATAACTTGCCGCCGCGGTCTCCTATGTTGGTGTCGTATCCGTTTTCCGAAGCCATAATGAAATCGTGGGCGTTAGCTATGCGGGCGGCGTCTTCGACCTCTTGCGCGGTTGCCCGGTCTACTCCGAAAGCGATATTGTTGAAGAACGTATCGTTAAAAAGAATCGCTTCCTGATTGACATTGCCTATCAATTCGCGCAAGTCGTACAGCGAAGCGTCTCTCACGTCGACGCCGTCTATTGCGATGCTGCCCTTTTCGACTTCGTAATAGCGGGGCAGCAAGTCCACAAGCGTGCTTTTGCCGGAGCCTGACTGACCCACGACCGCTATCGTCCTGCCCTTTTTTATCCGCAGGTTTATGCCCTTCAATATCCATTCGTGCTGGTAACGAAACCATACGTCTCTGTATTCAATCTCGCTCTTCAACGATATTTGCTTCGGATTTGCGGGAGATTTTATATTTGATTCCGCCTTCAGTATCTTGTCTACGCGCTCGACGGAGGCAAGCCCTTTCTGAATCGCGTAAGTTGCCTTGCTCAATTCTTTTGCGGGATTTATTATGCTGTAGAAGATAACGAGATAGTAGATGAACGTGGGCGCGTCAATAGGGCTGTTATTGCCGAGTATAAGCGTGCCGCCGTACCATAAAATGACAACTATGGTGGCTGTGCCGAGAAACTCGCTCATCGGATGCGCAAGTTGCTGGCGACGGTATATGCGGTTTGTTGTGCGCCTGAAAGTCTCGTTCGACTGCTCGAATCTTTTTTGTATCTTGTTTTCCGCATTGAAAGCTTTGATGATGCGGAGTCCGCTAAGCGTTTCTTCTATCTGACTCATAAGCGCGCCCCATTGTGTCTGACCCAAAAGCGATCTTTTCTTCAGCGTTTTCCCGATCTTTCCCATCACGTAACCGGCTACCGGCAACAGGATGAACACAAAAGCCGTGAGCTGCCAACTGACAATAAACATCGCCGCCAGATAGATGATTATAAGGATTGGATTCTTGAAAAGCATGTCGAGCGAATTCATAATCGATGCCTCTATTTCGTTGACGTCGCCCGAAACGCGCGCAATGATGTCGCCTTTACGCTCTTCCGAGAAAAATCCCAACGGCAATTCGGTAATCTTGCGGTTTATCTGATTTCTGACGTCGCGCACTACTCCCGTCCGAATCGGAATCATCGTGTAAAATGCCATGTACATCGCCAGTACTTTAAGCAAAGTCATTATTATCAGTCCTATGCCGAGAGCTATCAGGGTATACGAGCCTCCGTGAGTATCTACAAGGTTGTTTATAAACCAGAAGAAATTGTTTTGCGCTATTTCGGGAACGGATTTCCACCAATCCCACGATAAGGGCTGAGCCGACCATTCCATGAACGAATATACCGTGTCGTCTATCTTGAAAAGAATTTGCAAAATAGGAATGATAAGCGCAAACGCGAAAAGGTTAAGAATGGCGGATAAGATATTGAACACGATGTTGAGCGTCACATATTTCTTATATGGCGGCACAAACCGTTTCAACACGCGAAAGAAATCCTTCATCGTTTTGCGGTTATGGAATTTGCATCTTTACGCATCGCACGGGATAGGCGTCGGCATTGTCGCCCCAATCATCCGGATAAAGCATTGGGGTAGAGCCTTTCGTTGTATAAATTCTGTATGCGCCGCCTCTGATAAGTCCGTATGCGCCGATTACCGGCGAACTTGTCCAGTAATAACACTGACCTAACGCGCTGTTTGTTCCCGAATTTATCAACCTGCCGGAACTGCCTTCGGCCGAACTGCTGCGTCCAAGCCGCTTTCCGGTTGCCGGAAACGCTGTCCTGTGGGGGGTAGAATTGTGAATATAATAATGTTCCCAATATTTGTTCCCCTTATATCTAAAATAAAAATCTTCACGGTTTGCTATATATCCTTCTTTTAATGACACTAAATCGTCAATAGTCGGCACTCTGTATCCGTAAGGACAGGGGTCATAATTCGACTTGACGCCGTTAGACCAGAGTGTAGTATCGCTCATGGACATCCAGTCTGCCGTGCCTTCCGGTAAAGAAGCATTATTATTGCAAATCATCCGCATCGGGTATCGCGTCGCACTTTCGACAGAGCCTGAAGTAGTGTTCTCTACCGACCAGCTATTAACGGAAGCCTCGAAATTCGGATTTACGACAGTATTGCTTCGAGCAACCGACCAAATGTTAGAAGTCTCGTTGGCAGAGCCGTCGCCGCCATAGAACGGGTCTTTTCGTCCCCATTGATATACGAATCCGTAATTGTCTATTCCCGAAGACGAATTTTCCATATCGCCGGTCAGCGCTCCCATATTTCTATCCATAAACAGCTTGTCGGGATAGAAGTCAATGTCTTTGGGCTTGTCCGTAATCCAGATATGCCATGTCCAGACGATATTACCCGCCTCATCCTTCAGAGCGAGTATCACGTTGCCTTTAGTAAGACTTCCCATAGAGCCTATTCTGAACTGAACAGTATCATTTGAATATGAAATGTTACTGATCATATCTTCCATATTGAAAGAATTTCCGCCTCCGGCAACTGAAGCCCAGAGCCAGTCTGCGGATATTCCCGGAATGGGATCATTGTTTACTTTCTTTGCCGGTATCCTGTACAAGCCTTCTTCCGAAATGATATAACTGTTTGCAGGATTTTTAAACTCCTCTTTTATTACGTCGTCGGAATAGACATTTTTCTTGCCGATCGTTATGGGAACCGTGATTAACTCGTTTCTGCCTATACCGCTCATCCCGCTGTATGTCGAGAATGTTTTGTAGGCTATGTTATTCGCGTCTTCGGTTTCCAATTTTACTACCAGTTTGTAGTTGGGAATTACGGAAGCGAGCGGAGGCGCTACTACCCAGATAACAATAGGATCGGAAGCATTAATAACAGGACTTTCCGTTATGACAGCCGTTATGGTTTGTTTACGGTCGGTCAACTGCGGTACTGCATAATTTGATTCACCGGGAACTTTTGATATATCAAGGGAATAGTCCCCTGCTAAATGAATAGAAGGGACAGGATTAAGAGTATCTGCACCGTTTGAGAAATACAATTCAAATTTTTTTATTCTCTGGCCGTTAAAAGCAGGTATGTTTATTAGCTCCTCATCTGCCTTGATTTCAATGCGAAATAGCGAAAATACGTTTCTGAAATCGATTCTTGCTATCTCTCTCTTGAAATCAACAGATCCGGAATTGCCGGAAATCATCAATAACCGGTCGGAAATGTTCGAAGGTATGCTTGATATTGATGTGGAGGTGGAAACGGCTTGGTCTTGTGCATCGGGAATCGTTCCTGTATAGGTGTGACCGCTTACTGTCGCAACATACGGATAGTAGGCATAACAATTTCCGATAGAATCGGCGCCTTCCGCTAAAGTAATCTCATAGTAACCGTTATTCAAAGTAATCGGGCTATTTGTCTGTATCTGATCGGAAGAAGAATTTTTCAAGTAAAACCCGATTGCTTTGGCGTTAATATCTCGTCCGAAAGTAGATTCTGCACTGGCCGACAAACGACATAAAATGGGGTCTTCCTCTTCGATAGGAGGTTCCTTACCATCATCATCATCTCCATCATCAATGACTTTGCTGTATATGCAACTGTTGGACATAATTCCCAAAGTCAGTAAAACGCTTAAATATAACAATATCTGTTTCATAAAATATCCTTTATTGTCCTGTTACAGGTAAATTAAAGGGCAAATGTAGAGTTTTTTTTTTGTCCGACAAAGAACTCTCATATTTTTTTGCGTAAAAAAAATATTCCGTAATAACTCCGGTCGATGCGTTAAGTTATTTGGCATATTAATAATTAGCTTATTATAGCAATTCGGTAATGTTAAAACTTACACAACGCGACAAGGGTACTGTTTTTATGAAAACTTTTCATGCTATCTCTTTTTTATTTTTAATCGATAAGGTCTATCACTTGTTGAGGAGTTATGATGTTTTCGCCTGTTCCGTTTGCAGGATCCCTTTTCAGGAAAAGGAAAGGGACAATTTCGCGTCCTTTGAGGAAGGGCAATTTTTGCGCCTTTGCCGTCAGTTCCGCCAACAGTCGCCCGGCGTCTTCCCTTTCCGTCCATTTACATTCTCCTACCAATAGTTTCCGTCCGTCCATGCTTTCTGCAACCACGTCCAATTCAATAATTTCTTCACGTGATATACTTCCCCACCATCTCCCGGCCTGCCTGTAAGTGTCGCCGACTATTTCCTGTCCGCTTACCGCCTGTCGGCATAACTTTTCCCACCGGCCGGATACATATTGGGAAAATTGGTTTAGAACGTTTGCCATAACTGCCTGCGACCGTCCAAGTTCGATGAGGGAACGGTTGGATACGACAAAACGGAAATAGAAATCCATGAATGGCTCGCTTACTTTATATAAACTTTTTTTGCTGTTTTTTGCGTCCTCTCCGAAGGGAATCTCCCGTTCAATGAAATCTAAATGTCGTAATTTCTCCAATGGTCCCGACAAATGTGTAGCAGGTTTTTCCAAACGTCCTGCAATCTCCGATAAACGGTTGACGCCGCCTCCGATAACCGATAAGAGCGTCGATACCTGTACGACGTCCCGCATGTCGTCCATAAACAGCCGTACAGGTTCTTCGTACAGTGTTCCGAAAGGCGTCAGTATATGATAGGCAATAGCCTCCCGAAGCGTTTCATTTTGCAGGCGAAGCTCCCAGTAGCGCGGCACGCCTCCCCAAACAGCATACTCTTCTATGGCATTAACGGCATGGCATGAAAGAATCTCCTGCAAGTATTTTATATGTATCGGCGAGAGTTTAAGCATCAGGTCGGCACGTCCGTACAAAGGAGCGCTACCGTCCAATATCAGCCCCTGCATCAGTTGTTGTGACGAGCCGCAGATAACCAGATTGTATCGCATCGTTCGCGAATCAATCCATTTTTGTAATAATGCAGGCAGTTCGGGCGAGCTTTTGACTAAATAGGGAAACTCGTCTATGCAGAGGGTAATACGTTCCTGCACACGGTGGTTTAATGCCGTAAACAATGCGTTCCAGTCAGGATATACTACCTTGTCAAAGTCCGCTATATGCGCTCCAATCTCTTTAGCCAACAATTCAATTTGGTAAATACGCTCCGTCTGATCTGACATATAATAGACATCCTTTTCGGTCAATACTTTCTTTATCAGGGTAGATTTACCTAACCTGCGCCGTCCGTATATCACTACAAATGCCGGATTTTCTCCTTTTAAGGCTTTCAACAGCCGCTTTTGTTCTTCTATCCTGTCTGTAAATTCCATATTGTGCAATAATTATAGAGTACAAAAATAATGTTTCTACTCCATAATTCAAAATAAATATGGAATAATTACGGCAAAAGTCATACGTCGCAGATACGGATACATTTTTCGAGCGAGGCGATTTTATCCGGCTGCTTCGGAACAAATTCCTGACCGACAAAACCCTTGTATCCTGTTTCGATCAGGGCTTTCATGATGGCGGGATAGTAAAGTTCCTGCGTTTCGTCGATTTCGTTGCGTCCCGGATTGCCGCCTGTATGCACGTGCGAGAAACAGGCATGGTATTTGCGGATGTTGTTAATTACGTCTCCTTCCATGATCTGCATGTGGTAGATGTCGTACAGCAGTTTGAAACTCGGCGAACCGACGCGGCGGCATAGTTCGGCGCCCCATACCGTATGGTCGCACAGGTAGTCTTTGTGTCCGATGCTGTTCAGCAGTTCCATCGTCAGGACGACGTTGTGTTTTTCGGCAATGGGCGTGATGCGTTTCAGTCCTTTTTCGCAATTTTCCCAGCCTTGCAGGTCGGTGACGCCGTTGCGCTTGCCCGAAAAACAAATCAGGTTGGTCAGTCCCGCTTCGGCTACCAGGGGAATGATTTTCTCGTAGCTTGCTACCAGTTCGTCGTGAAGCGAAGGGTCGTTGAATCCGCGGTCGATGCCCAATCCCGCGCCTTGCGCCATTGCTACGGTCAGACCGCTGTCCGTAACCGTCTTCCAGTCTTTCGGGTCTAAAAGTTCGACGGATTCGATGCCGATGGATTTGCAGATGCCGCAAAATTCATCAAGCGGATAACTGCCGAAGCACCATTTGCTAACCGAATGGCGGATATTGCCTTTCAATGGCTCTTTGACCGGCGTTTTTGCCGTTTTCTTGGTTTGCAATACAGCGGCGTCAAGTCCGCCGGTCGCCAATGCGGCGCTTCCTGCGAGCGCTGCCTTCAATGCTGTTCTTCTGGATATGTTCTTCATATTATACATATATTGTTAGTTGTTAGTTGCCTTTCGGATGCGTTCGAGCATTTCTTTGACGCGCTCGCGTTCGTTGCCCGAGCCGAGCGTCTCGATCGGAACATATCCGCGGTAATCGCTTTTGCCGATGATGTCCATTATGCGAGATATGTCCGTCGGCGTCTCGACGTTGTTGATGAATACATTTTCCTTGATTTGCCACGAGACGGCGTGGCGGATGGTTTGGGCTGTTTCGCGATACGGATCGGTGCGGTAGCTGCCGATGTCGAGCATCAGTCCTACGGCATCAGTATGAATCATCGAAAAGAGTTTTTCGACCTCTTCCGCCGTTTTCAGGAAATCATTGTGATTTTGCAGTGCAAGCGTGACGCCGTATTGTTTGGCAAATTCGCCACATTCGTCGATCGACTCGGCTACACGATGCGCCATTTCGTCCCACTCCTGCCCTTCGGAAGCAACGCCGTTGCCTGCGAAGATGCGTAGGGTAGACGCGCCAAGTTTGGCGGCTACGACAATCCAGTCTTTTACCAGCTGCTTCTCCTTTGCGCGCGCTTCGGCATCGGCAAGGGTGAAATCGTTGCGGACGCCTGTTCCGGCAAACTGTATTCCTTTCCTGAAAGCATGATATTTCAGGCTGTTGATGTATTCGTCCGAAGGCGTTTCGGGGTATCCCTTGAAATAATATCCGGTGGCGTCGATGGCGGCAAAACCTGCTTCGGAACAATAGTCTATCACGCTTTCGATCGTTTCGCTTCCGTCGGTGAGCGGCTTGTTGAACGAATATAAATTCAGGGCGATTTTGATTCGGCTCTGCGTATTGCTTTCTCCAAATTCCGGCTTTTCATTATACACTCCAAACTCCGCAATGGCGGGCGATTTTGTAAATTCATCGATGACGATTCTGACTTTGTTAGCCCACACGGTTTCAAAACGGTGTATTTTTATCGGATTATCGTTACCGGCGGTCAATAATGGCTGCCATTTGTTATTGTGAAAATATTCAAACCGGTATTTGCGTATGGCATTGTGTCCCTGTACAATCGTAATCATATTAAACGGCTGTTCGCTATTGCCAAGAAGAATTTCCATCCATGGCTGTTTCACGGAACGATTCGAATGCCATGATGTTGTAAATCTGTCGTCGTTGGCAAAATCCATGATGCTTGCATCGTCGCTCCAGCTTGAATTTACCGGTTTGTGTTTTGCAATATTGCTTGAAATAATCGGTATCTCGCGGCTCTGCAAAGGCTTCATTTTCCCTTTGTGTTGCCACATTTTCCCAATCTCGCGAAAAGCGGAAACGGCATTGTCGTCAATCAAGCCGTCGCGATTGGGCGCAGCATTCAGAATGAAATTGCAATAGACTTCGTTGAGCGGAACAATATTGTCCCTGACAAGCGATTCGGGCGATTTGACAGGCGAAGCGGGGAAATCGGGTTTCCAAAACCATGCGGCGTTAATCGGCAAACAGGATAATGCCGGCAGACGGTTACTCTCTTTCGAGATATGCTGCCCGGCGCCCTGTTCATACGATTTAATATCGGTGTAGAACAAAGCCTCGGCCGGATATTTGGCGGCGTTCAAATCCATCAGCAAGCAATTCGGTTGCAGAGATTTGACCAACAGATAAATGTCCTCGAACGGTATTTCGTCGTATGAAATACGCGACCATGGCGCATCCCAGCCGTCGATAATGATGGCTTTGATTTCGCCGTAGTTTGTCAGCAATTCGATTAGCTGATTCTTGACCAGTTCAATATGATGCGGAGCGATGAATCCCGGACGCAGTTTGTGATGCGTATCCAAAATGGAATAATAGAGCATCAC
>JAITPH010000139.1 GCA_031289515.1 Tannerella sp. | reverse complement strand
TTGTCGAAAGACAAAAGCGTCCCGCAACTTTGCGAGGCGCAATTGTCGAAAGACAAAAGCGTCCCGCAACTTTGCGCGGCGCAATTGTCGAAAGACAAAAGCGTCCCGCAAGTTTGCGCGGCATAATTGTCGAAAGATAAAAGCGTACCGCAAATTTGCGAGGCATAATTGTCGAAAGACAAAAGCACAATTCAATTCCGTAAGATATAATTGTCAAAAGACAAAAGCATAATTTAACTGCCCGCGCCTGTTTTGTCGAAAGACGCATGCATATTCGGAAAGCGAAATACGCCAGCGCCGTCCGGCCGCGGTCATTTTACGGGATTGACCGTCAAGATGACGGTCAACTTTCCGCCGCCTGCGAATTGCGCCGCAGCGACACGACGCGCCGTAAGCGGCAGTGAACAGGGAAGTTTGTCGACGGTGAAAATTTTTTTTCCGCGGAAGGTTTGTTCGCGAGTATTAAATATATATCTTTGTCCCTCGATAAAGGACTTTTTTAGTATTAACAAAATTGGTAGCAAGATGAAAGTATTGAAATTCGGCGGAACGTCCGTAGGTTCCGTGAACAGTATCCTGAACGTTAAGAAAATCGTCGAATCCGTCGACGAGCCGGTCATCGTCGTCGTATCCGCGCTTGGCGGCATCACCGACAAACTGATATTCACATCGCGGCTGGCGTCGAAAGGCGATGCCGCGTACAGGAAGGAATTTTCGGAAATGGTAGAACGTCACAAGTCGGTAATAGCGGGCGTCGTACCCAGGTCAAAACAGTCGCACGTAATGAAAAAAGCGGAAGAGACGCTCGAAGAACTCGAAAACATCTACCGGGGAGTGTTTCTGATAAAAGACCTCTCGGACAAGACGTCCGACACGATCGTCAGTTACGGCGAGCGGCTGTCGTCGCTCATCGTCTCGAACGTGATAGACGAAGCCGAGCTGTTCGATTCGCGCACGTTCATCAAGACGCACAGGCAGTTCAACAAGCACGTCGTCGATTTCGAGCATACAAACGACCTGATAAGGCAAACATTCCGTTCACAGCCGAAAATCGCGCTGGCGCCCGGATTCATTTCGTCAAGCATGGACGACGGCGAGGTAACCAATCTCGGCCGCGGCGGTTCCGACTATACCGCGTCCATTCTGGCGGCGGCGCTCGATGCCTCGATACTTGAGATATGGACGGACGTCGACGGCTTCATGACGGCAGACCCGCGCATCATCAACTCCGCCTACGTGATCGAACACCTGTCGTTTACCGAAGCGATGGAGCTGTGCAATTTCGGAGCGAAAGTCATCTATCCGCCGACCATATATCCGGTATTTCACAAAAATATTCCGATAAAAGTGTGCAACACCTTCAATCCGAAAGCTCCGGGCACGTACATATCGAGGGAAGCGGGCAAAAAAGAGACGAAAAACGATAGAAAGGCAATCATAAAAGGCATTTCGTCGATAAACGACACCTGTCTGGTAACGGTGCAGGGACTGGGAATGGTCGGCGTGATAGGCGTCAATTACAGAATATTCCGCACGCTGGCAAAGAGCGGCATAAGCGTCTTCATGGTATCGCAGGCGAGTTCGGAAAACAATACCACGTTCGCCGTCAAGAACGAAGACGCAGCCCTGTCGGTCAGGGTGCTCAACGAGGAATTTGCCCCCGAACGGTCGCGCGGCGAGATAGAAGACATACTGGCCGAAAAAGACCTCGCAACGGTGGCCATCGTAGGCGAGAACATGAAACGGACGCCCGGCATAGCAGGCAAGCTGTTCGGCACGCTCGGACGCGCAGGCATCAGCGTCATAGCCTGCGCGCAGGGCGCTTCCGAGACGAACATATCGTTCGTCATCAAGCTCGAATCGCTTCGCAAGGCGCTCAACTCCATTCACGACTCGTTTTTCCTTTCGGAATACAAGATGCTGAACATATTTCTGGCGGGAGTAGGCACCGTCGGCGGTCATTTGCTGGAGCAAATCAAGCATCAGCAGAAGAAGCTGATGAAGCAGAACGGCGTCAAGCTAAACGTCGTCGGAATAGCAAACTCAAAGCGGCTGCTTATGAAAAGGGAAGGACTTAACCTGAAAACATGCCTCCACGATTTGAAGACGAAAGGCATCGAATCGTCGCCCGCAATTCTTCGAGACGAAATCGTCCGGATGAACATATTCAATTCCGTTTTCATAGATTGCACTTCAAACGAGAAAATCGCCGGACTGTACGAAACTCTTCTGAACAAAAACATCTCGATCGTGGCGGCAAACAAGATAGCGGCATCGTCGCCCTACAAAAACTACATGCTGCTGAAGGAAACGGCGCGGAAGCGCGGAATAAAATTCCTGTTCGAGACGAACGTCGGCGCCGGACTTCCGATCATCAACACGATGAACGACCTTATCAACAGCGGCGACCATATCCTGAAACTCGAAGCCGTCCTTTCCGGCACGATAAATTTCATCTTCAATACCATAAGCGAGGACGTGCCGATGAGCAAGGCGATCAGAATGGCCGTCGAGGCAAGATATGCCGAGCCTGACCCGCGCGTTGACCTGAGCGGCAAGGACGTTATCCGCAAACTTGTGATACTCGCCCGCGAAGCCGGTTACGTCGTCGAACAGAGCGACGTCAGGATAAACCTTTTCATTCCGCCGCAATATTTTGAAGGCACGCTTGAAGATTTCTGGGAAAAGATTCCCGAACTCGATGCCGGATTCGAGGAGAAACGCAAGAAACTTGCAGCCCAAAACAAGCATCTCCGACTTGTGGCCTGCATGAACAGCGGCGACTGCGAACTCGGACTGGCTGAAGTCGGCGCTCATCATCCCTTCTTTGAACTCGAAGGCAGCAACAACATAATAATGATTTCCACCGAACGCTACCGCGATTATCCGATGATTATAAAAGGATACGGCGCAGGCGCGGAAGTAACGGCGGCAGGCGTTTTCGCCGATATAATATCAATCGCAAACATCAGATAAATGAAATATTACAGCACAAACAGACAGGCGCCGTCGGTCGGCCTTGAGGATGCAGTCATCAAAAGTCTCGCCGCCGACAGGGGGCTTTACATGCCGGAACGCATTCCGGTCATCGACCGCGACACGATAAAATCGTTGAAGAACCGGAGTTTCCGCGAGATTGCCGACATTGTCGCGCAGAAATTTTTCGGCGAGGACATGGATTCGCAGTCGCTGACGGATATTGTCGCCGACACGCTTTCGTTTGATACTCCCGTCGTGCCGCTATACATTAATAATATATACAGTCTCGAACTTTTTCACGGGCCGACGCTTGCCTTCAAGGACGTCGGCGCGCGTTTCATGGCGCGGATGCTGAGCCATTTCATACTTCGCAAGGGAATAGACCGCGAAGTAAACGTGCTCGTAGCCACGTCCGGCGATACCGGCGGAGCAGTCGCCAACGGTTTTCTGGGCGTGCCGGGCATCAATGTGTTTGTGCTCTATCCGAAAGGGAAAGTCAGCCCGATACAGGAATGCCAGTTTACCACGCTCGAACGGAACGTTACGGCGATCGAGATAGACGGCGCTTTCGACGACTGTCAGGCTTTGGTGAAATCGGCTTTTATGGACGCCGACCTGAACGGACGGATGCAACTGACGTCGGCAAATTCGATTAACGTAGCCCGCTTCCTGCCGCAGGCTTTTTACTATTTCAATGCTTACGCGCAATTGGACAGGGAGGGCAAAGCCGGCGAATTGATCATATCCGTGCCGAGCGGTAACTTCGGCAATCTTACTGCCGGACTTTTCGCCTGCAGGATGGGCTTGCCTGTAAAGCGCTTTATTGCGGCAAACAATAGCAACGACGTCTTCCTCGAATACCTGAAAACAGGCAAATACAATCCGCGTCCTTCGGTCGAAACGTATGCCAGCGCAATGGATGTCGGCGATCCGAGCAATTTCGCCCGAATCCTCGATTTATTCGGGAACGATCACCGGCAGATAACCGGATTAATCGCTGGAAACAGATATGCCGACGACGAAATAGCCGAAACCGTGCGCCGCGTCCGCCGGGAATACGGCTATCTGTTAGACCCGCACGGCGCTTGCGGCTATCAGGCTTTGGCCGACTACAGTCTGAAACCGGAAGAGACAGGCCTGTTTCTCGAAACGGCTCATCCGGCGAAATTCAAGGAAACCGTCGATACGATACTCGGCGAAGACATCGAAATTCCCGCAAAACTGCAGGCGTTTATGAGCGGAGAGAAGAAAAGCGTCAAGCTGGGAAAAGATTTCGACGGATTCAAAGCATTTTTAATGAAATAAACCGAAATGAACGAGACTGTCATGGAAAAACTGAAGGTTTTGGCCGAATCTGCCAAATACGACGTCTCGTGCGCTTCGAGCGGAACGGTGCGCAGCAATAAATCGGGCGGAATAGGCAATACCGTCGGCGGAATGGGCATCTGCCACAGCTTTACGGAAGACGGACGATGCGTGTCGCTCCTGAAAATCATGCTTACGAACAACTGCATTTACGATTGCGCCTATTGCATAAACCGGAAAAGCAACGACTTGCCGCGCGCCACGTTTAAGGTCGACGAGCTTGTAGAGCTTACGATGGAGTTTTATCGCCGCAATTATATCGAAGGATTGTTTCTCAGTTCTGGCGTGATACAAAATCCGGATTATACGATGGAAAGGATGATTCGCGTAGTAAAGGAATTGCGGACGATACACCGTTTCAACGGATATATTCATCTGAAAAGCATACCCGGATGCAGTCAGATATTGGTGAATGAAGGCGGACTTTACGCCGACCGCATGAGCGTAAACCTCGAAATACCGACCGAACAAAACCTGAAAATGCTCGCTCCGGACAAGAATTTCCAGAGCGTTTTCACCCCGATGCGGTACATTCAGCAGGGGATGTTGCAAAGCATCGAAGACCGCCGGAAATTTCGTCATTCGCCGCGCTTCGTTCCGGCGGGTCAAAGCACGCAGATGATAGTCGGAGCAACGCCGGAGACCGATAATGACATACTGCGCGTCTCGTCGGCTCTGTACAGGCGTCCGAGCATGAAGCGCGTCTATTATTCGGGCTTTATACCGGTCAATTCGTATGACAAGCGATTGCCGGCGATAATCAAGGCGCCGCTTATTCGCGAAAACAGACTTTATCAGGCGGATTGGCTGATGCGTTTTTATGAGTTTAGAGCCGATGAAATCGTAAACGACGCCACGCCGAACCTCGACCTCGAAATAGACCCGAAGCTGGCGTGGGCGCTAAGGCATCCGGAATTTTTTCCGATAGACGTGAACACGGCCGATTATCAAATGATTCTGCGAGTGCCGGGCATTGGCGTCAAATCGGCAAAACTGATCGTGTCGGGTCGTCGATTCGGCAGATTGTCGCGCGAGCAACTGAAAAAGATCGGCATAGTGATGAAGAAAGCCCAATATTTCATAACCTGCCGCGATTTGCCGATGAATACGGTAAACGAAGTCACGCCGGAATACGTGCGCAAGGCGCTGACCGAGCCTAAAAAGAAAAAACTGATAAACGAAGGACGGCAGTTATCCATTGTTTTCCCCGATTAGTTCGCCGATAAAATGACAGTATTCTTCTACGACAAGACATTTGAAGGACTGCTGAACGCGGTATTCGATGCGTTCAGTCTCGGAACATTTCCCGAAAAGCTGCTGAAGACGGGGGACGTCGCGCCTCTGTTTACCGACGAAACATACACCGTCGTCACCGTAGAAGAACACACGAAACGTGTCCGGAAAGCGCTCGAAAACAAGTTGGACAGGCAAGTCCGCAACATGCTGATGCACGTGTGGCTGTCGGAAATCGAGGGCAGCGACGAATTGCTGTTCCGTTACATCTGCAAAACCTTCGGCACGACGCGGAAGATTGAATACAACTTCGGCGACGCCGACATTCTGGAAGTTCAGAACATCGCCCGGAAAGTAGCCCACGAAGCGCTTTACATCAAACAATTCGTGCGCTTTCAAAAGTCTGCCGACAATATATTTTTCGCTCCGATTCGACCTGTATACAACGCGCTGCCGCTGACGACAGACCATTTTACCGACCGCTTTGCCGACCAGCAATGGATAGTCTACGACTTGTGCCGTAAATACGGTTATTACTACGATTTGCATACGACTTGCGAAATAACCTTCGCCGCCGACGACCGCCTGTTGAGCGGCAAATTGGACGAATCCATCATGTCGAAAGACGAAAAACTTTTTCAGGAGTTATGGAAAGGTTATTTCAAGGCAATGACTATCAAGGAGCGTATCAACCCCCGACTTCACCGCAAAAACATGCCGGCAAGATTCTGGCAGGATCTTACGGAAAAGCAATAAGAGAGTTACAGCAATTTGAGTATCTTCTCAACAAAAGCTGTTTTCCCTGTTGCACCGACCTGTTTGTCGATGAGTTGTCCACCCTTAAAAAACATTACTACCGGTATATTGCGTATGCCAAACTCCGAAACGACATCATTGTTTTCGTCTACGTTTATTTTGCCGATATTTATACGGTCTCCGTATTCATCTGCCAGTTCATCGATAATGGGAGATACCATGCGACACGGGCCACACCATTCGGCCCAAAAATCCAAAACTACGGGTTTATCGCCGCTTAACAATTCTTTGTAATTCTCATCTGTTACTATTAAAGCCATAATAAATTATTTTAAAAAACATGTTAATATGTTAGTCTAATTAATTTTAAAACGAATATTTTCCATATCGCCAAGTTCGTCAATCAGTTTCTGGGTCACTTCGATACCGGGATTTTTCGATGACATATTGAGGTATACGTCTTTATTCTCGTTATCTTCGATGATGAAATGCAATTTTGCATTTCCTTTGTTTTTCGTCAGGATTGAGGCGAGAATCTCTATATTAGTCTCGTGCAAATCACGTATTGACATCGATACACTCAGTTTCTTGATGAGTTTGTCCTTTTCATCCTGAAGGAGAGACATCGACTTCACCTTGAAATCAAGCGTGTTTACAAACTGATTGCGGGTTTCGACCACCGCTTTGACAAACAAATACAAGCCTTTCTTGCAGTATTTGCCGTATTCGGTATAATCCTTGCCGAACAATGGAATCTCGCCTATTCCCGAAAGGTCTTCGACGGTAATAATCACATACGGATTGTTCGACTTTGTCGTGCCTTCGCGAACGTCGGTCACGATGCCTCCGAGCAGCAAATCCTTGTTTTTTAACTCGTCGCGGTTTTTTATGTCGGCAAATCCGGTATTGCAGACGTAGTTAAGGACTACGCTGAATGCGTCAAGCGGATGCGCCGACAGATATATCGCTATCAGTTCCTTTTCCTTGTTCAGCCTCTCAAGGTTGCTCCATTCGCGGCATTTGAACGCTTCCGGCTTCGATATCTGTATCGCTGCATCGCCGCCGAAAAGCGAGTTCGTCGCCATGTTCCTGTCCATCTGAAATTTTGTTCCGTAGCGGGACAGAATGTCCGTAAACGTTTCGCCTTTTTCGTTTTGCTCGGTAAAAGGCTCGCGGCGCACGCCAAGAGTGTCGAACGCGCCCGACAGTGCAAGACCGTCTATCACTTTCCTGTTACATGCCGCCAGATTTACCCTTTCGATGAAATCATAAACATCGCGGTAAAGGCCGTTTTTCTCGCGCTCCTCGATGATATTCTGGACAGCGCCCTCGCCTACTCCCTTGACGGCGGCAAGTCCGAAGCGTATATCGCCTTTCCGGTTTACGCCGAATTTGCGTTGCGACTCGTTTATGTCCGGTCCGAGCACCTGCAAGCCCAATGCCTTGCATTCGTCCATCGACTTCTTTATTTCCTTTATGTTGGACAGGTTGCGGCTCAGGACGGCTGCCATGTATTCCGACGGATAATGCGCTTTCAGGTAGGCTGTCTGATAGGCTAACCACGAATAACACGTGGCGTGGCTTTTGTTGAAGGCGTAAGAGGCGAACTTTTCCCATTCCGTCCATATTTTTTCGAGCGCCCTGCGGTTATGTCCGTTTGCTTCGCCTCCGGAGAAAAACTTTTCTCTCATTTCTTCCATTTTGGCTCTTTGCTTCTTGCCCATTGCCTTTCGCAGGGTATCGCTTTCGCCGCGCGTGAAGTTTGCCAGCAGGCGCGAAAGAAGCATGACCTGCTCCTGATAGACCGTTATGCCGTAAGTATCTTTCAGGAAACGCTCCGTGACCGGTATGTCGTAGACTATCTCCGAGCGACCCTGCTTGCGCGATATGAACATCGGAATGTTGTCCATCGGACCGGGACGGTAGAGCGCGTTCATCGCTATGAGGTCTTCAAACTGCGAGGGCTGAAGTTCTTTCAGATATTTCTGCATTCCGGCGGATTCAAACTGAAACGTACCTGTCGTCCGTCCGGCGCAATACAAGTCGAACGTCGCCTTGTCATTTATGTCTATACGGTCGATGTCGATCTCCAGACCGGTTGTCTGGCGGACGTTTTCGACGGCTTCCTTTATTATCGACAGCGTTTTGAGTCCGAGAAAATCCATTTTGATAAGACCGGTATCTTCGATTACAGTGCCTTCATATTGGGTTACGTTCAGCTTGTCGCCTGTTTCCTTGTCTTCGGCTAACGAAATGGGCACTATGTCGGATATGGGCTGCCTGCCGATGATGATTCCGCAGGCATGAACGCCGGTATTGCGAACGTTTCCTTCCAGTTTGCAGGCAAATTCAAGCGTCTGGCGGATTTTCGGATTGCTGCTTTGCATTTCGGCTCTCAGTTCGGGCACGTATTTGAGGCAGTTTTCGAGCGTTATCTTGGGCAGTTCGCCGTCGACTTCGGGCAGGCGGTCGGGTATGAGCTTGGATAGCCGGTTTGATTCGTCGAGCGGCAAGTCGAGCACTCGCGCGACGTCTTTTATGGCGCTCTTTGCCGCCATCGTGCCGTAGGTTATGATATGCGAAACGCGGTCTTCGCCGTATTTTTCCGTTACCCACTTGAGGACTTCGCCGCGTTTGTCGTCGTCGAAATCAATGTCGATATCGGG
>JAITPH010000113.1 GCA_031289515.1 Tannerella sp. | reverse complement strand
TTGTCGAACGCCATAATCATACCTACAACCGTTCCCAAGAACCCCAGTGACGGAGCCATTGCGATAAATAGCGTAATCCATGACATGTTCTTTTCCAACAGACCGCCTTGTACGCCGCCGTAAGAAATAATCGATTTCTCAACTACGTCAATCCCCTGATCTATTCTCAATAGACCTTGATAAGCGATTGATGCGATAGGGCCTCTGGTGTCGCGGGCGATAGCTTTTGCTACTTCGATATCTCCCTTTTCAAGAGCGGATTCTATCCCTTTTAGTAACTTGTCCGCATTCGTGTCTGCAAGATTAAGATAAATAATACGTTCCAGAACGAAGGCTAAACCGAGAATCAAAGCTATTGCAACCAAACTCATAAAGTCGGCGCTACCTTCGATAAATTTTGTCTTTAGCGCCTGGTGAAAGCTTGTTCCTACTACCGGCGCTGCTGCATCTTGTGCGAAAGCTACTGCTGAAGTTCCAAGAGCACATAATCCCAAGAATGTTTTTGTAAATACTTTTTTCATTGTGTGTTAATTTAAATTAGTAATTCTTATTTATGTTATATAATTATAAATCATTGTATCTCAAGTACTTATTTCTGCGGAGAAAGCGGGATTCGAACCCGCGATACGCTTTTGGCGTATACACGCTTTCCAGGCGTGCCTCATCAACCACTCGAGCATCTCTCCTCTTTAAAGACATCCATACTCTCAAAAAACGGGTGCAAAGTACGAAATATTTATTACATGCAAATATTTTTTTCAATATTTTTATTACGATTCGTAATTTTTTTTTCTGCACTTTTACCCCTAATGTCTTGACAAGCCGCATCAATACTGCATTTTGAGAGAAACGTCAAATAACTTCAAGGCGTTTTGAAAAGTTTGATTCGCGACGTCTTTTATCGGAATTTCGTACTTTTCCGCCAACTTTTTTGCAACCTCTACGATGTATTTCGGCTCGTTTCGCTTACCTCTGTAAGGAACGGGCGAAAGATACGGCGCATCCGTCTCCAATACTACTCTTTCGAGGGGTATTTGTCCGAGCGTCTCTATCGCGACATTGTTCTTGTAAGTGACTACTCCCCCGATTCCTACTGCAAAGTTCGACAGTTTTGCTATCTTCGTCCATTCGTCCGGCGTTCCGCCGAAACAGTGAAAGACGCCTTTAAGCCGTTCCGCCCCTACATTATATATACTGTCCAATACTTCGTCGAACGAATCGCGCGAATGAATGACCACCGGAAGCTGCATGTCGATGCTCCATCGCAGTTGCTCCTCGAATACCGTCTTTTGCTCTTTCAAACGGCTTTTGTCCCAATACAAGTCGATGCCAATCTCGCCGATAGCGTAATATCTGCGCTTTAAGAGCGACGCCTCGATTTTTCCGATCTCCGAAATATAGCCGTCGTCGACGCTTGTAGGATGCAATCCTATCATCGGGAAAGCAAAGTCCGGATAGTCGCAACTCAAACGGTCGATAATTTCGATGCTTCCCGAATCTTCGTTGGGCAGCAAAACAGCCCTGACGCCTGCTTCCTTTGCCCTTTGTATCACCTCCGTGCGGTCGGCGTCAAATTCTTTCGAGTATATGTGCGTATGCGTATCTATAATATTCATTTTTCGGGCGTTATGATTTGCGTTGCATCAGCATTGCGCTTAGTTTCCTTATCTCCGACAGCGATTCGGCGCTTACTTCCAGACTGTCAAGCTCGTTTAAAGCCAACTCGTAAAGATTGTTCATCCTGTTTTGGGTTATCTCTTTTATATTCAGCTGACTATAAATTTCGGTAAACGTCCGTATCTTGTCTTCGGGATTAAACGCCGACGCCGGGTTTCTGAAAAATTCCAATTTGGATTTTTGTTCTTCATTTGCCAGATGTGTTGCGTTTATAAGCAGAAAAGTCTTTTTGTCGCAAAGGATGTCGCCGCCGATATTCTTGCCGAAAATATCGGCATCGCCGTATACGTCGAGCAAGTCGTCCTGCAGCTGGAACGCAAGGCCGATGTTCAACCCGAAACGGTAAAGGCTTTCGGCGTCGTTTTCGGACGCGCCTCCGACGATAGCGCCTGTCTTGAGGCAACAGGCGATAAGGACGGCCGTCTTCAGACGTATCATCTCCATATATTCGTCTTCCGAAACGTCGCTACGCTTCTCGAACTCCATGTCGTACTGCTGACCGCAACATATCTCAAGAGCCGTTTGCGTAAACAGATTCATTATGTTTCCAAGTAACGGTTTCGACGTTTTTGCCAATAGCCGGTATGAGGCAATCAGCATCGCGTCTCCCGACAGGACGGCAGTATTTGCGTTCCATATCTTGTGTACCGTAAGTTTGTTGCGCCTCTTGTCCGCCTGATCCATCAGGTCGTCGTGCAACAGAGTGAAGTTGTGAAAAACCTCCAAACCCATAGCCGGAAAAAGCGCATCTTCGATGTCTTCGTTATACATGTTGCAGGCAAGGACGGTGAAAATCGGCCGTATGCGCTTGCCTCCCAACGTCAAAGTGTATTCGATAGGCTCGAACAGACTGCGCGGCGACATGTCGAAGTATATCTTTCCTATTTCCGTCTCCACAATGCTTGATACTTGTTCTAATGACAACATAATATCCTTATTATCACGCAAAAAGGCTGCATTTTTCAGCAGCCTTTTTTTACTTGTTAGCTTTGACGAAATCAGTTTCTCAGTTGGAATCTCACCGGAACGCTGTATTTTACGCGAACAGGCTTTCCGCGTTGCTCTCCCGGTTTGAATTTGGGAAGCAACCTGAGCACCCGAAGAGCTTCTCTGTCAAGATTCGGGTCAAGCGGCTTTATGGCTATAACATCCTGTACCGAGCCGTCCGCATTTACGGTGAACTCGCAGAAAACGCGCCCCTGTATGCCGTTTTCGGAAGCTATCGTCGGATAGGTGATATGTTCATTTATCCATTTAAGCAACGCTGCGTCTCCGCCCGGAAATTCGGGCATCTTTTCGGCGGTTACAAAAATGAAGTCGGCATCCGGCTCTTCTTCTTCTTCCTTAACCGGCGCTACATACGTGCTCGTCTGCGCTTGAGTAGCGTCATCCTCGCTCGATAATATTTTGGTATCTTCTACCTCTACATCATCTTCGACGATAGTGAGTATCTCCGGAGCTGAGACGGGTTCCGGTTCCGGAGGCGGCGGGGGCGGCTCGTTCTGGAGAGTAGCATCGATTTCTTCCTCTTCGATAATTACTGCCAGACCATCGTCCGTGGCAACCTCAATTTCCTTTTCTCCCCACTCAAATCCTACAAAAAGAATTGCTAATGCAATCACCAATCCCATAAGGAAAATCAGCGACTTGTCTTTTTCAAGATCGGCTTTTCGAGTTTTTTTGACTTCCATAGTTTTACTGTTTTAAGAACCAATATTATTTTTATCACGACAAAAATAGATATTATTTTTTTATCTGCAAAAGAAATCGCAAAAAAAAATCCATTTTTTTTTTCAAAGCGTCGTTTTTGAGAATATTTAATGTTGTTGAGCAGTTTTTTTGGCTGCTTTTCGGCTGTTTTTTGACGCTTTGTATAACTTTTTCGCTTTTTTCTCGTTACTGTATTATGTTCATTGAATAACAAAGGTATGAAATATATACAATTAGTAGTATTGACGGCATGTTTGCCGACATTTCTTTTCGCTCAGGACGGCTCCGACGCTTATGCTTTCCTGCGTTTTCCCGCTTCGTCGCGTATCAATGCGCTTGGCGGTCACTCGGTTTCGCTTGTGGAGAAAGACCCTTCGACGGTCTTTCACAATCCGGCGCTGCTCGGCGGCGAAATGAGCGGAATGCTGAATATCAACTACATGAATTACATCTCGGACGTGAACGTCGGAAGCGCCGTCTTTACGAAATCTTTCCGCGAACGCAGTTCGTTCGGGGTAGGGGTCTCTTATATCAATTACGGCTCCATGAAGGAGACAACCGCAGACGACGTCTATTTGGGCGAATTTTCGTTTCAGGATATAGGCTTCAATGTCTTCTACGAGTACGACCTTGCGGAGAAATGGCGCGGCGGACTGACGTTCAAGGCGCTCTATTCGTCGCTTGCCGATTACTATTCGTTCGG
>JAITPH010000097.1 GCA_031289515.1 Tannerella sp. | reverse complement strand
AACAAACACTTATTTGCCGTAAAACGCATGATTTGCCGCAGACCGGAGGACGGCGCGGCTTCGATTGCGACCGAAACGCCTCGACGCGGTGACATCCGTCCTTGAATACGGCAACCGGTATCTGCTAACGGATGTCTCCGCTGCGCCCCGCTCCGCCAGACACGACGGAACACGTCCCGCAGTTTCAAGTCAGTCTTACAGGCCCGACCAGGCCGACAGGCGTCCAGCCGCCGTTGCGTACCCAGTGGTTGCCGGACTGGTTGTTCGGCGACGATTTCAGGTAATTGCCTACCGTCGTGGATATTTTTATGCACAGCGTTTTTCCGCTTGCGTCGCCGGGCAAATCGTAAACATGGCTGCCGTACCACCTGTTGCCGATTACTTCGCCGTCGACTGACACCTCCGAGACGCCGTAAACCTTTCCCAGGTCGAGGCGGAGATAGCCGGCCGCATTGCCGAGCTTCTTTTCGTAATAAACGTATCCGGCAAACGAACGCAGGGATTCGTCATCGACAAGGTCGAAGGGAGTATCTATTTCGCGGGTTTCAGTCACGCCGTTGATGTGTTCCGTCCGCATTGTCCATCCCTTCAGCGTCGATGAATTGCCGTTTTCGGGACGGAGGCGGACAGGCGCGGCGCCTATCAGCGGTCTGGCCGCCGATTCTTCAAACACGATCAGTTGCGACGTGGCGGGCGGCAGGTCTATCGGCAGCGTCTTTTCGGCAGGCAGCGGGCGGCGGTCGCCGGTTTCGGCGTTCCACAGCTGCGGATTGCCCTTCGTGTCCGGAAACGACACGTTCAGGATGACCCGCTCTTCCTGACTTGCATTGCTTATGAAAAATATGTCCCTGCCGCGTGTGCGGTGGCGTATCTGGCTGATACAGGCGTTCGGGCGGTCTATTTCCATGTACGGCTTGACGCCGCACTGCTTCTGGACTCCGGCAAACCATTCGACGATATCGCCCGAAGGCGCTTCGATATGAAAAATCCGCGAAGGATAAGCCTTCTTCATCGCCTCGACGGTCTTTGCCACCGCGAGGTCGTTCTTTTTGTAATTCACCAATCCGGGCGACTTGTGAGGCTCCCGGCCGACAAGAATCAGCTTCCCGCCCCGGGCGACAAAACCCGAAAGCGCCTTGGCGGTAGCCGGCTGCACCGTTTCGACTTCCAGCAGTATGAGCGTGTGATAGCGGCGGTTGCCGTATACGAGATGGCCGTTTTCGGCTTTGCTTTTCTGGATGATGCTCTCGCAAGTATAGTCGCAACCGTTGCCGTTCTTGTGGATGCCTTCCCAGACTTTGTACTGGTAGGAAGGATACAGCAGTCCGGGAAACGGATCGCGCTGCGGTCCGTAGAGCGTCCACATGTCCGCAAGCGGGTGCATGACGGCGATGTCGGCAAAGGCTTCCGTCTCCTGCAGTACGGTCGAGATGCGAGCCTTGTAGGCCGTCCACTGCTTGAAATATTTCCACCACGGATTGCGCTCGTTGAAGAACGTGCCGTAGCGAATCCAGCCCGGAAACGGCGTCTCGGCCGGCGAATAGTTGAAGCCGTGAAGAATGGAGTGGTTCACGCCGGACAGGTTGCTCTGGTCGCCGCAGATTTTCACCTGCTCAAGCGTGGTGTTGAACACGAGCGTCGTATTCGTCACTTCCTCGCAACTGACAATCTTCTTTCCGGCATAATGCGCCGCCGAAGCGACAAACTTGTTTACGTTCGTCGAGGCCGGCTCCCTGACAAAGTCAATGTACGTGCGGTTCGTCTCCCTGTTCGTATGCCCCCATATCCACGTTTCGCATTCGGGAATGTCGATCGGCATGGACGCTTCGAGGGGATGAAACTCGTTGCCGTAGGGTTGCATCCTTGACTTGAATCCGTGTTTGTTGCACCAGCCCGTGTAGGTCGTCAGGAAACGCTCGTGGATAATATCCATGCAGGTGACGAAGAAGTCGTAGCGCACGCGCGACAGTTCTTCCTTCGCCTCGCCGGAGACTTGCGTCACCTCGTCGCCCTGCACGATCTGCCCCATGTGGCCTACCTTGTAAAGGATATACGGCAGATAGGGCTTTATGTCGTATCCACGGCGGCGGCGAAACTCTTCCGGATAGTCGCGGCACCAGTTGGCGCCTTCGAGTTCCATGCTGTCGCAGAACATGGCGCGAAAGCCTTTAAGCGACGTCAGCCGGGGAAAAAGCGTGTCCGACATGCGGTTCAGGAATTTCTCCGTCGCCTCCCTGCTGTAATGGTTCAGGACAGGTCCGGAAGCGCCCGGAGCGCCGTTTATTACCGCCTGAAAGCCTGTTACCTTCACCAGCGCATACAGTATGTGTTCGCCTTCGGGCGCCTGTATCCTGATAACTTCCTGCCGGTTGTCGAAATCTATCCGCACCGGCGGAACGAACCTGTCCATTTTGAGCGGCGCGAGGCTGAGTTCCGTTATCTCGATTTCCATTCCCTTGTATGGCCAGCCTATTTTCGGCTTTGCGTCTTCCTTTATCTTGTTTTGTTCGATGGCGATTTCGCCTGGTCCGCGTATTTTTTGGCTCGAAACGGTTATCAGTTGCGAGCGGTCGTCGCCTTCAAGGATTTCCGAGCCGAAGGGCCAGCCCGAGCCGACGATTATGTCGCAGACGATACCGCGTTCCGCCGCTCCTTCGAGCGCAACCTTTATCATTTCAATCCATTCGGGACTGAGCCATTCCATCGAGGGAACGGCGAGGTCGTCACCGCCGGGAAAGGCTATCGGATTGATTTCCACGCCGCCGATACCGGCATCCTTCAGTATGTCGAGTTCGCGCAGTATCTCGCGTGCGTCCAGCTTGTCGCCGTTCCACCACCAGCGGACGAACGGTTTCGCCGCGACGGACGGTTGCCGAAACAGCTCGTACAGCTTGTCGTCGCCGTCGCCGTCAAACTGCTCTCTGTTCGTAATATTAAGGGCGTATGGATACATCCTTGCGACAGGTATTCCCGCCGTCAGAATCATTCCCGCCTTGAGGAATCTCCTCCGGGAATCTGAAAAAAAATCGCTTCTGTCACTCATATTTAAATAGTTTATAGTTTATAATTCATATTCTTTCTTCATGCGGCGTCCGTCAAGGGAAACCGCTGCGCCTGCCGTCAATCTCTGTCAATCAGGATATATTTTGCAGCCGCTTCTTCGCGTCTGCAAGCATTGAAATGCCACCATTCGCTTGAGACCGACGTAAATCCCGCCTTTTCCATTATGCGGCGCAGCAGTCTGCGGTTTGTCAGTTCCGTAGCCGTTATCAGCCGTTTTCGCAGCAGTTCGTCCTCTTTGTCCGTGTTTGCTTCAGGTCCGAAGTAGTCGAAAGGCGTACCCATCTGAAGCCAGATGCCGTCGCTGCCCACAAGCGTGACGTCGACCGCAAGTCCGTAGTTATGCAGGCCGCCTTTCCCCGGATTGGCGATATAATACTCGTTATTCGTCAATTTCGCCCACTTTCCCATCTCGCGCTGCACTTCCATCGGACGCGCGGCGTCGAGTACCAGCAGCGACAGGTCGGGGCGCTCTTCCTGCAACAGGTCCTGGGCGCGGATTAACATCCTCGTCGCCCTCGGATGAAGCCATGCCTTTGTCAGTTTCATGTTGTACAGAGGCTTTTCGGTAAAATTATCATTCGTCGCATAGACAAGATAGCTTTGTATCGAAGGCTCCCAGAAGCATACGTCCATCAGACCCAGTTCCTTCATCTTCGCGTCCCAGTCAAATTCGTTTGACTTCCTTTTTTGGGCATTTACGCAGAATGTGAACAGGCACAGACTTAGAACAACAAAAATACGAAGAACTTTCATCTCAATAATTTCAAAAACAATTCCGCAAAGATAATATAATCTGAAGAGAAACACGAATTTTCGGGGAAATTAATCACTTCAGCGTAATATGTTCGATTTCTACCGTTATATCAAAAAATATGGATGCCATTTCCGCGAATTTGCCGACGGATTCGGTCGTCATAAAGCGGCAGTTGCCTGTTTTTGTCAGGCGGCCGGACATTTCGGGATGTCTCGCCAGATAATCCTTCAGACTGTCTGCCACACAAGCGCCCTGCGAAAACAGCGTCACGCCGGCAGGCATATATTTCCGTATCTTGGCTTCGAGCAGAGGATAATGCGTACAGGCGAGCGCCAGCGTGTCTATCACCGGATCGCCGGCAAAAAGATGTTCGATATTCTTGCGCACGAAATAATCGGCGCCGTCGCTGCCGTATTCGCGGTTTTCGACGAGCGGCGCCCACATCGGACAAGCCTCGCCTGTAACCGTCACGTCGGGATAAAGTTTTGCCATCTCCAGCCTGTACGATTCCGAAGCGATAGTGCCTGTCGTGGCAAGCAGTCCTATATGCCTCGAACGGCTTATTGAGCCGAGCGCCTCCGCCGTAGGACGTATTATGCCGAGCGTCCGGCGCGACGGATCGGACGACCGCGGCAGGTCTTGTTGCTGTATAGTGCGCAAAGCCTTTGCCGACGCGGTATTGCAGGCTATTATGACTAACGGACAGCCTTCGTCGAAAAGCCGCATCACCGCCTGACGTGTAAACTGGTAGACGATTTCAAACGAGCGCGTGCCATACGGCGCTCGCGCGTTGTCTCCCAGATAGACATAATCGTATTGGGGCAACAATTCCCTTATCTTACCGAAAATAGTAAGACCGCCATAGCCGGAATCAAAGATTCCTATCGGATATTTTTCTTTCATTTTCTTATACGGTTATAATATATTGTTTCCTGATTGCTCCGTTCCTTTTTTGCCCGCGTAGCGTTCTTATAATGACGAAACTCGCAAACGCTACGCCAAACTGCGGCGACATGTCCGTCATTGCGAGGTACGAAGCAATCCGGCGCCCTGTATATTTTCCGGATTGCTTCGTTCCCCGCAATGACGACAAGCGCAGACGGCAAACACAGACGGCAAGACGGCAAGCGCAGCCACCATGCGCTAAAAAAGGCAGATGCTCGTACCTCTCACAGGCACAAGCATCTTTTACATTATCAATATTAAAAATACAATAATATAAAACAAGTGTATTGTACAGAATTTATTTCAATCCCAATTTTGCCTTTACCTTTTCCGTTGCATTTTCTGCCGATTTACCGATGTAGAGAAGCGCTTGCGGATTTATAATATATGTATATCCGTTTTCTTCG
>JAITPH010000093.1 GCA_031289515.1 Tannerella sp. | reverse complement strand
AAAAGGCTTCGTCCAATCGCGGACAGACTTGTTCGGGTTTTCGCCAAAGAGCAGATTCACCTGCTCGAAGCCGCCGCCATTCGTTTCTACTCGCGCAAAGCACCCCATTTCAATAATGGCAGGCGCTATCTGCGTCAACTGGTCTACGCGCGGTACATACTTTCCTGCCGACTGCCACATGTCGCGAAATACCAGACAAAATTTTACTTCTTTACTCATATTGTTCTATTTAATATTATTATCTACATCTTTTCTATCTTTGTCACCTTACCCTGACCGCCTGTAAGAATACTGACGGACGAAACGATAGCCACCGCAGCCGTCTCCGGAAATGTCTTGTTTCCGGCTGTTACCGCAGTTGCCCGCTGAACATTTTTTGCGATTATTTCTTCCGGCGCATACTTGTTTATGAGCAGGATAAGACCCTTGCCCAAACCTATCACCAGCAGTAAAATAGCATACACGGTCGCCATTCCGACAACCATCAATATCAGACCCAATTCAAAATTACTCATATCTAAACCTATTAAAAGCATTATAAAATTCTACTTCTTCTTACAAAGAACGCACAAAAATACAAAAAAAAGTGCGAATCGGTAAACTTTTCCGCGAAAAAATAAAAAAAAATCCCGGAACTCTCGTTCGGGGATTTTCAGTAATGAATAATGAATAACGTTTAGCATTATGCTCTAGCACTCAAATAGACTTTGAGTATACCGCATAGAAGCCCATATTAAAACCGCGTCGAAAAAAAACGACGCATAGTCAATCGCCCTATCAGCATACAAGAAATAGCTTTCTCTACGCAACCGGCTCTCGACTTAAAGCAAATTAGATTTTGAAAGATTGATGACAACATCATGCCAAACCGTATTATCCTTCTTCATCTAATTAAGCGTACAAAGGTAAACACTTTTTTTTTAATCTGCAATATTTTATATGTTTTTTTTTCAATTTTCTTGCAAATAAAATTTATATTCCTTATTATCAATGGATTACAAAAGCAGATTTTTTTCATCTCAAAAATCCGTTTTTTTGTCATGAGCGATAGTCTCCTTCAGACCTTCTTCAAGACTGAAATTCGGCACAAAGTCAAGTTCCATGCGGGTTTTCGCAGTATCGCAAGTCCAGTTGCGCTGCTTCAGCGTTTTATATTTATCCGTATTCAGCGTAGGCGTTTTGCCTGTTATTTTTGCCGTCAGCCCGGAGAAAAAACATGCCAGATAGCACATCCACAAAGGGATACGAACGCTAAGCACGAATCGCTTTTCCAAGATTTTTTTGACCAAATCGGCAAATTCTCTATCCGTATACGTATCGGCATCGGAAACAAGAAAGGTGCGGTTGCAAATATTTTTATTTTCCAAAGCGAGGAATGCGGCGACGGCCAAATCCTTTACATATATAAATGTTATCTTTTGCGGTTTCATTCCTGCCTTCACGTCGAAACCCGACTTGATGCTCCTGATTTCGAGGAGATAATCTTTGTCGCCCGGCCCGTAAACGCCTGTCGGACAAAGTATGACATAAGGGAAAGAAGTCTGCGACTTGACTATCGTTTCGGCTTCGAGTTTGCTTTTTCCGTAGGCGCTGTCCGGGCGTTGTTCGTCGTCAGGGCTTATCGGTTTGAACGAGCGTTCGTTTATCGGCCCGAAGCTGCTCAAGCTACTCATCAACAGGAACTTTTCGGGCGCGCATCCCGCTTCCTGCAATGCTTCCGTCAGATTGCGGGTATTCCGGACATTGACCTTATAAAAGTCGTCAGTATTAACGGTCTTGGTAATGCCTGCATTGTGAATGACGTAATGCCATGCCCCGAAATCGGCGGTAATCTTGCGCAGTTGCTTCGTCAATGCTTCCCTGTCGTCATACGCCAAGTCAATCAGGCGAATACGTTCATCGCGCAGTCTTGCAAGCGAGCTTCCCGACCTGACGCCCGCCCAAACGTCGTAGTTGCGCCGTAATGCCTCTTCTACGAGAAATCCGCCTATAAAACCGCTTGCTCCGGTAACAAGTATGCGTTTTCTTTCAGCCATCATTCTTTATGTTTTTTAATTCTTCGCCCGAATACGACCGGAGCGTTTCATTGATGCAAGCGACGTTTTTCACCATACGGAGCAATGTTTCCACGTCGTGAGAGACAAGGATAATTGCAGTCTCCTTATTGATTTCTTCAAGCAACTCATACAGTTGCGATTCAAATTTCTTATC
Organism: Tannerella sp.; assembly: GCA_031289515.1. GTDB lineage: Bacteria > Bacteroidota > Bacteroidia > Bacteroidales > Tannerellaceae > Tannerella. The sequence continues at coordinate 8,489 of JAITPH010000093.1, read as the reverse complement.
GACATAAGTATCCGGCTCGTCAAGAATAAGCAGTTGGGGTCGCGAAACTATGGCTCGCGCCAGCAGAACGCGCTGAAACTGACCGCCCGACAGTTCGCCGACTGCCCTTCCGGCGTATTCTTTCAAGCCCATTTCCGCTATCAATTCGCTTATCCGCGATTTCTGCGAAAGGGTGAAATTCCCGAAAAGAGATTTTCCGCTTGCCAGTCCGGAAGCCACAACGTCGAATACCGATATGGGGAAACGCTTGTCGATAGGACTTGTTTGCGGAAGATAGCCGATTCTCAGGTTGGACGTCCTTTTTCCGTCGTCGAAAAAACAAATCTCGCCCGAAGCAGGCTTCATCAAGCCGAGAATGACCTTCAACAGCGTAGTTTTGCCGCCGCCGTTGGGACCTGTTACTCCGAGAAAATCGTCTTTCCATACCGTAAGCGAAACGCTATTCAGGACAGGTTTCGTATCATACATTACAGTAATGTCCTTTATTTCAATCAATTTCTCCATTTCGGATCAATGCTTTCGCTATTAGCTTCATTTGTTCATCCCATTGATAATCAAGAGGATTTATGACGACGACGTTTGCGCCTATTTCCTTGGCAATCTGCTCTGCATGTTTACGGTCGAACTCCATCTGAACGAAAACTACTTTTACTTCCGCTTTCTTAGCTTCTTCTATCAAATGCTTGAGCGACGACGGCGACGGTTCTTTGCCGTCTTCTTCAATGCTGTATTGGGTAAGTCCGAACTCTTTGGCAAAATACGTTAGCGCAGGATGATATATCACAAAACCGCGTCGCGAAAGAGTATCCAACTGCTCGTGCAACGAACTTTCAAGCGCAGCCAGTTCGTTTGTAAAATTCTGATAATTAGAAGCATAAAAGTCCGATCTTGCGGTATCCAAAGATGAAAGAGCCTTGAAAATATTTTCCGAAATAGTTTTAGCTCCTTCAAAATAACTCCAAATATGAGGATCTACGCCGGAATGACCGGAATGACCGGATTCGCCCGCCTCGCCTGTATGCAATTCTCCCACCGACAATCCGTCCGTATGTAATCTTTCCGTCGGCAATCCTTCCGACAAATCACGGATGTATGTCCCGGCATTATTTTCTTTTATCGCCTTGACCAACGACTTTTCGACGGCAAACCGTCCGAGATAAAAACAGGCTATCCCTTGTCCCGCCCTTATCATTTCGCGAGGCGAAGGGTCGTATGATTCAGGGCTTTGACCCACCGGCACGAGCGAAAAAAACTTGTAATCGCCGCCTGCTATCTTGTCTGCAAAAAAACGCAGAGGCTCGATGGTTACGGCAATTTCTTTATTTGCTGCTTCTTTTTTTTGTCCGCCGCAACCAACGGCAAGAAAAGGAATCAGCAAACAGACGACAAGCCTTTTATTAAGCCACTTTCTTCCGAGATAATGAACCGGATACAGGACGGCAAGAAACCCCAGCGTCACAACCGTCAGGAAAACGATAATCACGTCGTTAAGCTCAATCTCGACCGGATAGGCGTCTATAATAAATGTACCCGCGGTCTCGCCAAGCGAAATCAATCCGAAACGCTGTTGCAGCCCGCAAAGCAAAATACCGATAACGACGCCTATAATCGCGCCGAACAGGGAAATCATCCAGCCCTCGAAAAGAAATATCCTGTTTACCAGCCGGTCATTTGCTCCCATGCTGCGCAATTTCATCACATCCGCCTCTTTTTCAATCATAAGAATAGCGAGCGAGCCAAGCACATTGAACAATGCCAGAACGAGTATAAAACAAAGCATCAGGAAAGAAATACGTTTTTCTATCTGTACCATCCTGAACGTCGCCTCCTGTTGTTCGTAGCGGTCCTGTACGGCAAATCCGTCGCCTATCGAGCTGTTAATCGCCTCTTTAACGGCGGCAATGTCGACGCCGGGAGCAAGTTTGAGTTCGAGCGCCGATACTTCCCTGTCGTAGTTGAGCATCGAACGCATAAGGTCTAACGAAACAATCATAAAACCCTCGTCATAAACCGGCTGATTTATATGATATACGCCGCCGATAAACACATATTCCTTCCGGAGCGACGTCAGGGGATTTGCCAAATTTATCGTTTCGTCGCGCTTGGGCATATTTACTTCCATCGGATAGGCGAAAGCGGCGTTCACGCCAAGCATTGCAGCAAGTCCTATCCCCAGAACGCCATACGACGCTTCCGCTTCCTGCAATACAAATCGTCCGTCAATAATTGCCGTATCTATCATCGCCAGATTATGAAACGACGAATCTACGCCCTTCAGCGCCGAAATCATCTGTCTGTCGCCGTAGCGCACGAGAGCGTTCTCCTGAAGGACTTCGCAACAAAGTTGTATCGCAGGCATTTCGTCCAATCGCTTTATAATGTCGGTCGGGTCAAAAACCTTTCCTTCGACAGGCGTGATTTTCAGTTCCGGATCAAAGACACTGAAAATAGTAGTCGTCAGACCTTTAAATCCATTGAAAACAGACAATGTACAAATCATGGCAATCGTAGCCACTACGACGCCACAAACCGATACCATTGAAATAATATTTATGGCATTATGCGATTTCTTCGCAAACAAATAACGGCGCGCTATGTAAAAAGCTATGTTCAAATCATGCTGCTTTTCAGGATTTTGTCTATATTTTCCACATAATCAAGCGAATCGTCAATAAAGAACGCCAATTCCGGTATCCGCCGCAACTGCGTCCTGACAATCTGTCCCAAATCGAAACGCAATGTCCGCTTGTTTTTCTCGACCGATTCGAGCAGTTCCCGACTTTTATCCGAAGGGAATATGCTTAGATAGACTTTTGCTAAACCGAGGTCGGGACTTACCCTGACGGCGCTCACCGTTACAAGCGTGCCGCGCATCACAGCCGTCTGTTTGCGAAACAGTTCGCTTAGCTCTTTTTGCAGCAGACGCTCTATTTTATTCAATCTTGTTACTTCCATAATAACCGTTTTATTTCAAAATTTTCTCTATCATATCGACAAGTCCGGCAAACTCCGCCTCTTCATAGCCGATAGTGGCGAGCACAACTTTTCCATCCTTGTCGATAAGGAAATTGCGGGGGATAAACTGTACGGCGTATTGCGAGTAAATCGACCTGTCGGGATCAATGCCTACCGGAAAATTTATGCCTTTCTTTTTCAGTTGCACAACCTTTTTTTCGACCGTTTCGCGTTTTTCTTCGCGGGATATGGGAATAAAGACGAATGCCTCGTTTCCCGCAAACCGTTTTATTATTTTATCCGGTATCACCTCAAATTCCTTCATACAGGGACCGCACCATGTAGCCCAGAAATTAAGCAGTACAACCTTACCCTTGAAATCGGACAATTTCAGACGGCGTCCGTCAAGCATTTCGACGGTGAAATCCGGCGCTTTATCGCCGACGTTTATCAATGTCCCGCCCTCTTCTTTCTCTTGCGCGACGGCGCTGTTATGAAATATTGCGCCTGACGCGAAAATGACCGATAACGCAACCTTTGCCGTTATTCCTTTTAAAATTTTTGTTTTCATCTATATATATATTAATGTTAGTACTATTTTTTTCGGATAATCGTCAAACCGTCGCGAACAGGGACTATCACTTTCTCTATTCTGTCGTCGTTCTTAATTTTTTCATTGAAATCGGATATGCCTCTTGTCTGCTTGTCCGACCGTACTTCATGCTCTTCGACGACTTTTCCCGACCAAAGCGTATTGTCCGCCAGAATCACCGCGCCCGATTCGAGACGCGGGAAAACGAGGTCGTAATAACGGCAGTAATCGTGCTTCGCTGCGTCGATATAGACCATGTCAAACGATTCGTCGAATGTCGGAAACAACTCTTCCACATCGCCCCAAAACAGACGAATCTTGCTCCTGTGCGGCGACTGTTCGATGTAAGGCAAGGTAAACGGCTGCATTTCGTCATTCTTCTCGACCGTATACACAAGCGCGTCGTCGTCAAGCCCTTCCGCGATGCAAATAGTCGCGTATCCGGTATATGTTCCTATTTCGAGGACACGCTTGGGGCGCATCATCCGGCAAAGCATCTTCAGCAGCCGTCCCTGCAAGTGTCCGGCTATCATGCGCGGATACAGCAGCTTCAGGTGAGCGTCGCGAGAGAGAGTTGCAAGCAAGCTCCCTTCTTCGTCGATATGGTCAAGTATGTAATCCTCTATGTTCATCATCTAAAAAGTGGGTAACTGATAATCGTCGGCTGCGTCGAGTACGCGGTCTACATCATTTATTTCAAGGAAAGTAGTGCCTCCGCCCTCGCCGAAACTGCCGCTAAGATAAGCCACTTTGTCGTTCCTCGTTATCATTCCTCTTTTTATCAGCTGATTCAGAGCCTCGTAGTAATAGCCTTTACGGCTTTTGCTCCATTGCTGATAGACCGCCCAAACGCCGTATGAAAGCGATAACATGCGCATCGTTTCTTTCCGGTAACATATCGCGAACACCGTTGCAGAGCCGCGAAAAGCCGCCAGATAACGCGCCGTGCGTCCGGTGAGGCTGTCGGAGATGATAGCGCGTACCTTGAGCTTCGCAGACGACTTGACCGCCTGCTTGGCAAGGAACGACGTCACATCAAGGTCGTCGCCCGAAATAGGCACGCGAATGTCGTTTGCCGAAAGTTTCGTCTTTTCGGCTTCGCGGATAATCCTCGTCATGGTCTGAACCGCCTCTACCGGATATTTGCCGTAAGCCGTCTCGCCGCTAAGCATCAGTGCGTCGGTGCGGTAATATATCGCATTTGCTATATCCGTAACCTCGGCGCGCGTCGGACGCGGATTTTTTATCATCGTGTGCAACATCTGCGTGGCTACAATGACAGGCTTCTTGACCTCGACGCATTTACGAATCAAAACGCGCTGTATGCCCGGAACTTTCTCCTCCGCCACTTCTATGCCGAGATCTCCCCGCGCAATCATTATGCCGTACGCGACCTTCAATATCTCGTCTATATTATCGATTCCTTCCTGATTTTCTATCTTGGCAATAATCTTTATCGGGCTGCAGTGAGCGTCAAGCATCTGCTGAATATCAAGCACATCCTGCTTCGTGCGCACAAACGAATGGGCTATAAAATCAAGTTTGTTGGCTATCGCCCATTCTATATTTTTGACGTCTTTGTCGGTCAGCGACGGCAGATTTATCCGTATGCCCGGCACATTTACGCTCTTTCGACTGCCGAGAGTAGCGTCGTTTTGCGCCTCGCAGACGAGGTAACCGTCTGTTTTCTCTATCACTTTCAGTTCCAGATCACCGTCGTCGATAAGTACGTCGCTGCCGATTTCGAGGTCGGCAACGAAATTCCGGTACGAGACATGAATACATTCGCGGGTAGTTTCGGCGTCGGGATCGCTTGATATTTTCACCCTGTCGCCGCTTTTGAAGTCGATCGGCGCGTTCGATTTTGTGGTACGCACTTCGGGACCTTTCGTGTCGATAAGTATACCGATGCGGTCCGACACCGCGCGCGTGTTTTCGACTACGCGCGTCAATCCTTCTTCGCTTATGTGAGCGGTATTCAGGCGAACTACATTCATTCCCGCTTCATACAGCGCGTGCAAAAATTCGACATCGCAACGCTCATCGGATATCGTTGCTACAATTTTAGTATGTTTAAGCATCTCTTTTTTATCTTTTAATTTTTAAAATAGCTTCGACGGCAAGCCTGTACGAATCCATGCCGAAACCGGCAATCACGCCCTTGCAGACCGCCGAAATCATGGAGTTGTGTCTAAATTCGTCGCGTGCATGGACGTTTGAGATATGCACCTCGACGACAGGCGTTTCGACCGATTTTACGGCGTCGCGCAAAGCTATCGAAGTATGCGTATATGCGCCTGCATTGAGCGCTATGCCGTCGAAATCGAAGCCTGTCTCCTGTATCTTGTCTATCAAAGCGCCTTCCCAGTTACTTTGAAAATAGTAAATCTCACAGTCCTTAAAAGCTGTTCGCAACTCTACGAGATAATCGTCGAAACTCATTCTCCCATATACGTCCGGTTCCCGCTTGCCTAACATGTTCAAGTTAGGACCGTTTATGATTTGAATCTTTTTCATGTTTTCTGTTTTTTATCCAACATATTCTTACCTTTGCATGTCATAAAAGCTGCCGGAAGAGTTGCAAAGGTAGCGATTTTTTTACAAATAACGTATATGGAACGAAAAGAAGATGACATAATTAACAATTTTACAACTTATTTGGGTCTGGAGAAAGGTCTTTCCGAGAATACGCGGGAAGCGTATACCGATGATTTGAACAAGCTGCTCGACTTCGTCGGGAACGAGCCGGATCTGACCGTTTTGTCGGTTACGTACAACGATTTGCAACATTTTGTCGCTCATCTCTGCGATACCGGCATCTCTGCACGTTCACAGGCGCGGATTATTTCGGGCGTCAGAGCGTTTTACCGGTTTCTCATGACGGAAGACTATTTGGAAAAAGACCCTACCGAACTGCTCGAAAGTCCGAAAACAGGCAAAAAACTGCCCGAAGTGCTGTCCGTAAACGAGGTAAACAGTCTTATAAACTCGATAGACTTGTCGAAACCCGAAGGCCATCGCAACCGCGCCATGATTGAAACGCTGTACAGTTGCGGGCTGCGCGTGTCGGAACTGGTTAACCTGAAATATTCTAACGTCTATTTCGACGAACAGTTCATAAAAACCGTCGGAAAGGGCAACAAACAGCGGTTAGTTCCAATCTCGCGCAAGGCTATCGACGACATAAACAATTACATGATAGACCGCCGTACGATTAAGGTGCGGAAAGGCTTTGAGGATACGCTCTTTCTGAATCGGCGGGGCGCCAAACTGTCCCGCGAAATGGTTTTTATGATTATAAAGGAACTTGCCGCTATTGCCGGTATCAAAAAGACGGTCAGTCCGCATACGCTGCGCCATTCTTTTGCCACACACCTGCTCGAAGGCGGCGCCAACTTGCGGGCTATTCAAATGATGCTGGGACACGAAAGCATCACTACAACAGAGATTTACACGCATATCGACCGCGAATTTCTACGCCGGGAAATCACAACTCATCATCCCCGGAATCGTAATCCTGAAACAGAAAATCGTTATACGGAAAACGTGTGACATGTATCTCTTTCACACGTTCATACATCTTTCCCTTCAATTCGTCCAGGTTTGTCCTGTTTCGGGCAGAAATGAAAATGCAGTTGTCGGGCAGGCGATTCATCCACGTTGTTTTAAGTTCGTCGAGCGAGATGTTTTCGCGCGTACGCGGCGTGAGGTCGCTGTCTTCCTTGGGAACAAATGTAAACAAGTCGATCTTGTTGAAAACGATTATCACCGGCTTGGGCGTCTTGTCTATTTCGGACAGAGTACGGTTTACGACATCTATCTGGTCTTCAAATGTGGGATGGGATATATCGACTACATGCAGCAGGATGTCGGCTTCGCGAACTTCGTCGAGCGTTGACTTGAACGATTCTATCAGCTCTGTCGGCAGCTTGCGGATAAAGCCCACAGTATCGGTGAGCAGGAACGGAAGATTGTTTATTATCATCTTCCTGACGGTTGTGTCGAGCGTGGCGAAGAGTTTGTTCTCGGCAAAGACATCCGTTTTGCACAGAAGATTCATCAGCGTCGATTTGCCTACGTTCGTATAGCCGACAAGCGCTACCCGCACCATTTTACCGCGATTCTTGCGCTGCGACGACATCTGACGGTCTATATCGGCAAGGTCTTTCTTCAGTTTCGATATTTTGTCGAGGATTATGCGGCGGTCTGTTTCGAGCTGCGTTTCGCCGGGGCCACGCATCATGGCGCTACCGCCGCGCTGTCGCTCAAGGTGCGTCCACAAGCGCGTCAGACGCGGGAGCATGTAGTTGTATTGAGCCAACTCGACCTGCGTTTTGGCATACGCCGTTTGCGCCCTTTTAGCGAATATTTCGAGTATGAGGCTTGTGCGGTCGAGGATTTTTATTTTCAGTTCTTTTTCGAGATTGCGCATCTGCTTCGCAGAGAGTTCGTCGTCGAAAATCACGAGACCTATGTCGTGCTCGACGACATATTCCTTGATTTCCTGCAACTTGCCTTTTCCGACGAAGGTTGTCTGATTGGGATAATCAAGTTTTTGATAAAATTTCTTGACCGTTACGGCGCCTGCGGTATCGGCGAGAAACTCAAGTTCGTCGATATATTCCTTTACCTGACGCTCGCTTTGTTCGGGAGTAATCAGCCCGACGAGCACAGTGTTTTCCGTTTTAGCCTCTGAAATGACAAATTCTTTCATATAAAATAAAATTTAACATCGCAAAGGTAATAGATTTTTCCTGTATTTCCAAATACTACCGATTCATCACTTCCATTCTGCAACTGATATCTTTTCCGGAAAAGGCTATTCCCAGCAGTATCACTTTGCCGGTATACCGATTGAAGTATCGGCGGTCGTGTATCTGCGCCATGGCTTCGTCGAGCAGGGTTTCTATTTTCTTCTCGGCATGATATTTCAGTTCGGCTA
>JAITPH010000050.1 GCA_031289515.1 Tannerella sp. | reverse complement strand
AAGTTGCGATAAATAATTTTCTTATGAAAGTAATTCGCGTTAATAATATGAAAATCGTATAATTATTTTTTTTTTGAATATATTTTTGTCTTTTTGTTGTCCGCCAAAAGCACGCAGATGACACTGATAAGGCGGATTTTCGCGGATATGAGTCTGTACGCATATCCGTCATGTCGACCGAAGCAGAGACATCTGTTTAGGCATAAAGCAAGCGGTATCGGATGACAGATGTCTCTCACATGACGTATGCGGAACGTATGCGTCTTGTTATTTTTTTTGTTTGTTACAAGATATCATCCTGCGATAACGCCCGCGCGCGTCATGCGAACAATAATATAATAAGCTGTGCAGTGAGGACGCGCAGGAACATTGTCAGCGGATAGACTGTCGCATAGCTTACGGCAGGCATGTCGTTTCCGGCTGCCATGTTGGAATATGCCAGCGCCGGAGGGTCGGTCACGCTTCCCGCAAGCAGTCCCATTATCGAATAATAGTTCAACCGGCAGAATTTTCTTGCTATGACGCCTGTAATAATCAACGGCACGATGGTAATGACAAATCCGTATCCAATCCATGCATACCCGCCTTCGTTGATTATGGTCTCAAAGAACTGTCCGCCCGCTCCAAGTCCGACGCAAGCGAGAAATATGGTAATACCGATTTCACGCATCAAAAGGTTGGCGCTCATTGTGGTATATGTGACCAATTTATATTTATATCCGAAGCGGCTCAACAGAATAGCGACAATCAGAGGCCCGCCTGCAAGTCCGAGTTTGACCGGTTGAGGTATTCCGGGAAACGAAATCGGAAGGCTTCCAAGCATGATACCAAGCGCTATCCCAAGAAATATGGGAATAAGATTAGGCTCGTTTAGACGTTTCATCGAGTTGCCCAGTACGCCTTCTACCGAGGCGATAGCTTTTTCCGTGCCGACGACATTCACGCGGTCGCCCAACTGCAAAATCAGTCCGGGCGCAGCAACCAAATCTACTCCGGCACGGTTTATGCGAGTAATCGTTATTCCGTATAACTTGCGTAATTTCAGTTCGCCCAGATGTTTGCCGTTAATATCCGATTTTGTGACGATTATGCGGCGGTTGATGAACTGGCTTTCGGCGCGCACCCACTGTTTGCGTTCCATATTTATTTCTTCGCCGATGAAAGCCTTGACCGTATTTGCGTCACGGTCGGTTGTAATCACGAATATCTTGTCGTTTTCGCGAAGCACGGTATCGGCGTCTACCAGTGTCATTTCATTGTTTTCGGCATAAAGGATTCGGGAGATGACAAACTCCCTGTGTTCGAGCAAAGAAGCCAATTCTCCGATTTGCTTGCCGAAGATAGCCGGATTCCGTACTTTGAGCGAAACAGCTATTGCGCCATGCGTTTGCGCTTCGTTCTCCCTATCCATGTCTTCGGTTTCCTTTTTGAAGCTGATGCCGAAAATCCATCTTACGGCAATAATCGACAATATAATTCCCACAACGCCAAGCGGATACGAGACGGCATAACCAAGAGCGATGCTTGGATCGGACGAGCCGGCGATGTCGCTGTACGCTTGTTGAGCCGCTCCCAGTCCGGGAGTATTCGTCACGGCGCCCGAAAGGATTCCGACCATTGCAGGAATGGGTGTTTTTGTAATAAAATGTATTGTCAGCATAGTCGCAACGCCCAACAATACAACGGTTGTAGCCAGAATATTGAGCGTGAAGCCGCCTTTTCTGAAAGACGAAAAAAAGCCGGGGCCGACCTGCATCCCGACGGAATACACGAAAAGTATAAGTCCAAATTCCTTGAAGAAATGCAAGACGTTTTCGTCTATCTCCATGCCGAAATGCCCGAATGTTATTCCGACAAACAAAACGAAAGTGATACCGAGCGAAATGCCCCCGATCCTGATCTTTCCAAGCAGTACGCCCAATGCGATTACTACCGACAGCAGCAGTATTGAATGACCTGTGTTAGACCCGAAAACCAACTCCTTAATCCATTCCATTATAATACCTTTTATAACATTATTAATACCAAAAAATCGCCGCAAAGGTAATGATTATATCCGTTTTTCAAAAAAATATTTAACATATTCTTGTCATGTCAAAAATAAACCGTACATTTGTCAGATGGAACATAAACTTTTTGTATGATTTTTGACGATTATGAGTAGAGTAATAGTAATAGGAGCAGGCGGCGTAAGCGCTGTTGCCGTGAAGAAAATGGCTATGAACGCCGATGTTTTCGGCGAAATATTGCTGGCAAGCCGGACGAAAAGCAAATGCGACAAAATCGCTTCGGCGATTAGGAATGTGAATGTTCGGACAGCGCAGGTCAACGCCGACAATGTCGCTGAATTGCGTCGGTTGTTCGATTCGTTCAAGCCGGAGCTTGTCGTCAATCTTGCATTGCCGTATCAAGACCTTTCGATTATGGACGCATGTCTTGATTATGGCGTCAGCTATCTTGACACGGCCAACTACGAGCCGCTTGACAAAGCCAAATACGAATATGGCTGGCAATGGGCGTATAAAGACCGTTTCGAAAAGGCGGGACTTACGGCTATTCTCGGTTGCGGATTCGATCCGGGCGTGACCGGCGTTTTTACGGCTTATGCCGCCAAGCATCATTTTGATGAGATACAATACCTTGATATAGTGGACTGTAACGCTGGCGACCATCATAAAGCCTTTGCTACCAACTTCAATCCCGAAATCAATATCCGCGAAATAACCCAGAAGGGAAAGTATTTTGAAAACGGAGAATGGATTGAGACAGAGCCTTTGTCTGTGCATCAGCCGATTAACTATCCCGATGTCGGAGCGCGCGAATCGTATCTGATGTATCACGAAGAATTGGAGAGCCTGACGAAAAACTTTCCTACGCTCAAACGCGCCCGTTTCTGGATGACTTTCGGACAGGAATATCTCACTCACCTGCGCGTGATGCAAAATATCGGCATGACGAGTATCAAACCGGTGTTATTCAACGGCGTAGAGATCGTTCCGATACAGTTTCTGAAAGCCGTTTTGCCCGATCCGGGAGAGCTTGGCGAGAACTATACCGGCGAGACATCTATCGGTTGCCGTATTCGCGGACTGAAAGACGGCAAAGAACAAACATATTACATATATAACAATTGCAGTCATCAGGAAGCATACAGGGAAACAGGCGCTCAGGGCGTCAGCTATACTACCGGCGTACCGGCTATGATTGGAGCGAAAATGTATCTGCAAGGTTTATGGAAAAGACCGGGCGTATGGAACGTCGAAGAGTTTGAGCCTGAATCGTTTATGAATGAACTGAACGGACAGGGATTGCCGTGGCACGAGATTTTCAACGGAGATTTGGAATTATAATTAATTGATTATTATGAAGATAGGAGATAAAGCGCCGGATTTTCTGGGATTAGACCAGGACGGCAAAGAAGTTAAGATAAGCGATTATAAAGGTCGCAGGATAGCATTGTATTTTTATCCGAAAGATAACACGAGCGGTTGTACGGCGGAGGCATGCAGCCTGCGCGACAGTTACGGCGACTTGCGTAAGGCGGGATACGAGATTATAGGCGTAAGTAAGGACAGCGCGAAGTCTCATAAAGGCTTTATAGAAAAGCATAGTCTGCCGTTCCGTCTGATAGCCGATACCGACTCCAAATTGCAGGAGTTGTTTGGCGTTTGGGCTGAAAAGAAGTTGTACGGACGCGCTTACATGGGTACTTTGAGGCAGACTTTTTTGATAGACGAGGATGGCGTCATCCGGAACATCATCGAGAATGTCGATACAAATAACAGTGCCGAACAGATACTGAACATTTAAAACATTAATACAGATAAAATTATGGCAAAAGAAAAAGAAGAAAAGACTAATCATCCGGAAGAGAACTCTTCTGTTAATGCTGATAAGTTGAAAGCGCTGCGTGCAGCAATGGATAAGATCGAAAAGAGTTACGGTAAAGGCTCGATAATGAAACTTGGCGATGAAAGGATTGAAAACATAGAAATTATACCGTCCGGTTCTATCGGTCTTAATGCAGCTCTCGGAGTTGGCGGGTATCCGCGAGGTCGCGTTATCGAGATATACGGACCGGAATCGTCGGGTAAGACTACTCTTGCGATACATGCTATTGCAGAGGCTCAAAAAGCGGGAGGAATAGCAGCTTTTGTTGATGCGGAACATGCTTTCGACCGTTTTTATGCGTCCAAACTTGGCGTTGATGTCGATAATCTGTGGATTTCGCAGCCTGACAACGGCGAGCAGGCGCTCGAAATAGCGGAGCAGTTGATACGTTCGTCGGCAGTTGATATTATCGTGATAGATTCCGTTGCGGCTCTGACGCCGAAAGCGGAAATTGAAGGCGAAATGGGCGACAGCAAGATGGGTTTGCAGGCGAGACTCATGTCGCAAGCGTTGCGCAAACTGACGGCAGCCATCAGCAAAACCAAGACTACATGCGTCTTTATCAATCAGTTGAGGGATAAGATAGGCGTTATGTTCGGCAGTCCCGAAACTACGACCGGCGGTAATGCGTTGAAGTTCTACGCATCTGTTCGCGTCGATATCCGCAAGATAGGCTCATTGAAAGACGGCGACGAAGTTTTGGGAAATCAAGTTCGCGTCAAGATAGTCAAGAACAAGGTAGCGCCACCGTTTCGCAAGGCTGAGTTTGATATTATGTTCGGGCAGGGAATATCCCGTTCCGGTGAAATAGTTGACTTGGGCGTCGAACATAATATTGTCAAGAAGAGCGGGGCATGGTTTAGCTATAATGAAACAAAGTTGGGGCAGGGACGCGATGCGGCGAAAAAAACTATCGAAGACAATCCCGAACTTGCCGACGAACTTGAAAAGCTGATTTTTGAGGCGCTCAAGAAATAGGTTGTTTTTTTGTAAATTAAATGTCGAAAGAGCTATACAAAACACTTTGTAATACGGATGACAGCATACCCGTTTTTATAAGAGACTGGTGGCTCGATGCCGTATGCGGCAAAGACTGGGACGTTTTGCTGTTGGAAAAAAACGGCAAGATATTGGCAGCCATGCCGCTTTATATTCCCTGTAAAGGCGTTATCTCAATGCCCGACTATACGCAGACAATGGGAATATGGTTTGCAAAAGAAGCGGCCGACATGAAATATTCGTCAGTTCTCGAACACCGTCAATCGCTGTGCAGGCAACTAATCGAAAAACTTGGCAATTATCATTATTATCTGCAAAATTTCGATGTCGAATTTACCGACTGGCTTCCGTTTTATTGGGCAGGTTTCTCGCAAACAACGAGATATACCTACAAACTTAACAATATTTCGGACTTGAATACGTTATTATTGAACATGAGTCAGCAGACAAGACGAAACATCCGGAATGCCGAAGAAGAATCGATTGAAGTGAAGCGAGGCATTTCAATAAAGGATTTTCTGAAAGTGCAAGCCCTTACTTTTGAGCGTCAGGACAAGAAAAATATCCAAAGTTCGAGAACGCTGACAAAAGTTATAAAAACAGCGCGAAAGTCGGGGCAGGGCGAGCTGTTCGGAGGTTACGACAGGGAAGGCAACCTTCATGCCGTCGCTTTTGTGGTATGGCAAAAGAGTTCCGCCTATTACATTGCCGGAGGCGGCGATCCTGAGTTTCGTTCCTCCGGCGCTCATAGCCTCGTTTTATGGGAAGCGATAAAATATGTGTCGCAATATACCGACGTCTTTGACTTTGAAGGCTCTATGATTCAGGGAGTTGAGCGTTTTTTTCGAGAGTTCGGCGCTATTCAGACGCCATATTTTAAGATAACGAAAGGCTATCTTGGTTTTAGGGACAGAGTACTTATAAAGATTAAAAGAAAAATGAAATTATAAAACAAAAAACTGCGGAGGAATGACTGAAATAATACGATATATACTGCGTTTTATGGCAGGCGGGCATCTTGGCGACGATATAAGCCGCTTTGTAGGTTATACTTCCGATAAATATTTGTTTTCGGAGTATAAAGTCGTCATCATACCTTCAGGTTTTTTTGATGACGGCGTCTACGGCTCAAATAAAACGGAGCCGAAAATTCCGCCCGAAAGCATTGAAGGCGTTCCGTTTTTGTTCGGCTCGCCTCAAATTGAAATGGTAGGCGATGTTATCGTTGTCCATGCAGACCTTGTGGCAAGCGCATATTTTCTGCTTGGCAGGTATGAAGAAATTTTGCATCGTGATTTGCGTGACGAACATGGACGCTTTCCGGGAATAAAATCCGTTCAGAGCCGTGCGGGATTCATCGACCGCCCTGTAGTCGACGAATACGGACGGCTCATTCGTATGTGGCTTAACCAAAGCGGCGTAAAGACTGAAGAATCAACTCCGTTTATTGCGAAAATAAATCTTACCCACGATGTGGACGCGCCGTTTAGCGGTCGCACTTGGCGCAATGTCGCCCGCAAGATTCTGTCCGGACAAAATCCGATAAAAGCCGTTTTTGATAAATATACTGCCTTGGAACTTGATCCGTATTATACGTTTCCATGGCTACTGCAACAAAACGCGATATTGCAGCGCTCGATGGGCGAAGACAAATGCCGGTCGTTGCTTTTCTTTAGATCGGGAGGTAACGCAAAAGAAGACAAGCCGCATTACAACCTGCGTGGGAAAGATATTCAGGCATTATACGCCTTATGCAAACAATATGGCGCGACCGTCGGACTTCATTGCAGTTATCAGGCAGGTCGGAATCCGTCGCTGATATTGCAGGAGAAGTTGAGGCTCGAAAATGCTTTCGGAATAAAAGTGACGGATAACCGAAATCATTTCCTTGCTTCGCGTGAGCCGGAAGATGTCGAGGCGCTCGAATTGGCCGGTATAACAGACGATTTTACTGCCGGTTACGCCGATGTTGCAGGGTTTCGGCTTGGGACGTCCAAGCCTGTGCGCTACATTAATCCTGTTTCGCGCCGTTTATCTTCATTGACTCTTCATCCTCTGATAATAATGGACGGTACGCTTGGCGACCCTAAATATATGAATTTAACTTACGATGAGGCTGAAGAATATTGCCTGAGATTGATAAATAATATCCGCAAATTTTGCGGAGAATTGACGCTCTTGTGGCATAATACCTCGGCTATCGAATATTCCGGCTATTTGCGGAATTTATACAGTGAAATATTAAGAAAAATGAATCAGGAAAAATGAAAATTGTAACGATAATAGGAACGCGGCCCCAATTCATAAAAGCCGCAATGATAAGTAAGGCAATAGCCTCGCATGGCGGTATTGACGAATATATTCTGCATACCGGGCAGCATTACGATAAAAATATGAACGAGGTCTTCCTCAAAGAATTTGAAATAAGGAAACCGGATTGGCAGTTGTCGTGCGGCGGAATAGTCAACCGCTCGAAAATGCTGGCTGAAATGCTTGTCGGTATTGAGAAGTCGCTGCTTGAAAGTCTGCCGGACTTCGTGCTTGTATATGGAGATACCGCTTCGACGCTTGCCGGCGCTCTTGCGGCTTCACAACTGCATATTCCGGTTATTCACGTCGAAGCGGGATTGCGCAGCTTCAACAAGCAAATGCCGGAAGAGATAAATCGCATTCTCACCGACCATATTTCGACGCTGCTTTTTTGCCCGACGTTCAAGGCTGTCGAAAACCTTGCGAGAGAGAGTATTACAAATGGACTGTTTCATACCGGCGACGTGATGTACGACGCTGCCCTTGCTTTCGGAAAAGTGGCCGAAGAAAAGTCCGAAATACTGTCTACATTGGGCTTGAAACCCAAGAAATTTCACCTTTGTACCGTGCATCGCGCCGAAAATACCGATAATCCCGAACGCCTGACGCAAATCATTCTGGCTCTTGTCGAGATTGCTTCGCCGGATTGTCCTGTCGTTCTCCCGCTTCATCCACGCACCGCTATATACATTAATAATTATAAACTCAAAGCAACTATTGCTTCAAATGAGGCGCTTCGCGTCATTGAGCCTGTTGATTATCTGGATATGGCGATGCTCGAAAAGAATGCGGCGACGATTCTGACGGATTCCGGAGGCGTTCAGAAAGAGGCTTATTTTCATCATACTCCGTGTATTACTCTTCGCGAAGAAACGGAATGGGTCGAAACTGTTGAAGCGGGCTGGAATCAGATTGCCGGTTTCAATACCGAAAAGATAATCGAATGTCTTGAAAATAACCCGAAACGCTCTGAAATAAAGGAATATGGAGAAGGTCATGCCGCCGAAAAAATCATAAATGCCATTGTATGTTATCAAGACCGCCGTTGAAATCTGTCCTCATTTTGTGCGATATTTTTCCGCCCGCCTTCGGCCCGCGTATGGGATATTTGTGTAAGTATCTTAAAATCAATGGCTGGCGTCCGGTTGTGCTGACGGAGAAAATCGATGATGATACGTTTTCGTTTTTAAACGGTTTTGCTGATGCGACTTATGTTAATTTCTATACAAAGAGGGGACTTGCAGGCAAGATAGAGTGGGGTTGGACTTTTTTGCGCAATATCTTGTTTGATTATAAAGACAAACGTATGTATCGCGAGGCTTTGAAATTGGTTGATAATGAGTGCTTTGAACTTGTTGTATGCAGTACTTACCGTACCTTTCCGTTGAAAGCCGCTTCATGGTTAGCAAAAACAACGAAACTCCCTTTGGTTGTCGATTTACGTGATATTATTGAACAATATACAGGTAATGAGTTCATTACGCATCGTATACCGAAATTTTTCGGTCTTGAAAGAGTCATAGCTTCAAGTTTTCGTCGAAAAAGTCTTCGCGTCAGGAATGAAGTTCTTAGGATGTCGTCGTGCGTGACTACCGTTTCGCCTTGGCATGTGTCGGTTTTGAAGGCTTATAATGCTAATACTCATTTGATTTACAATGGCTTCGACCCTGAAATATTCTATCCTGCGAGTATCGCATCCGAAAAATTTTATATCACCTATACCGGTCGTTTGTTGAGTACGGCGATGCGTAATCCTGACTTGCTTTTTCAGGCGGTTAGCCGACTTGCGAAAGAAAATGCAATTTCTTCGGAAACGTTTCAAATTCGCTGGTTTGTTGATGACAAATCAAGGGAAATCATAAAAAGCGCATCCGCAGAATACCCGGAAATCCTTGATTATATGGGATTTTTCGGATATGTTTCGGCAGATAGGATTCCCGCGGTACTGAACGAAAGCGCTATCTTGCTGATTCTTACCAATAAATCGTCGGCCGACGGCCCGAAAGGCGTTATGACGACTAAGTTTTTCGAGTCGCTGGCAGTAGGAAAGCCGTTGCTGTGCGTGCGCGGCGATGAAGGCTCGCTCGAAGCCGTCATTAATAAAACACGTTCCGGATTGTCGGCTCACAATGCCGACGAAGTCTACGCTTTTCTGAAAGAATATTATTTTCGCTGGAAAAAAAGCGAATTGTATACAGATAATGCTGATAAAGATGAAATTATGAAGTTCTCGCGCGAAGTTCAGACTAAGCAGTTTATACAATTATTTGAAACATTAATCTCTTAAATTCAAGCGCTTATGACAAAAATATCGGATAGAACCCTGAATATCGTATCGTTAAATATTCCTTTTCCTGCAAATTACGGCGGAGTAATAGATATATACTACAAAATGAAGGCTTTACATGATTGCGGTATTAAGATTATATTGCATTGCTTTGAATATGAGCGACCGCGTGCTTCGGAACTTGAAGACGTTTGCGACGAGGTGCATTATTATCGTCGCCGAACAGGTCTTTTGCCGAATATTTCACTTTTGCCTTACAATGTATACAGTCGTAAGGATAAACGCCTGATTGACAATCTGTTGAAAAACGACTATCCTATATTGTTTGAAGGCTTGCATACTTGTTATTATCTGAATGACAGGCAATTGAAGCATCGTTTTAAGATTTTTCGCGAATGTAATATCGAGCATGATTACTATCTCGAAACAGGCAGGGCGGAACGGAATATCGTCATAAAATGTTTCTATTACTTTGAGGCTTGGCGATTCGGGAAGTATCAAAAACGTGTTGCAGACGCTGATCTGATGATTGCAGTCTCGCAAACCGACGCCGTTTATCTGCAATCGGAATTTCCCTGTAACAGAGTAGAATTTGTGCCTTGCTTTCATGCAAATAACGAGGTCAGGGTCGTTGCCGGACAATCGGATTTCCTGCTTTATCACGGCAAACTTTCGGTTAAAGAGAACGAAAAGGCTGCATTGTATTTGATTGAAAAAATTTTCTGCAAATTATCGCCGTATCGCTGCATTATTGCGGGAATGAATCCTTCTTCGGCATTGCTGAAAGCGGCTTCGCGTTATGAGAATATCGTCGTTGAGGCAAATCCTTCGGTCGAAAGGATAAATGAGTTAATCGGTGCGGCGCAGATAAATCTGCTTGTCACTTTTCAGGCTACCGGTTTGAAACTGAAGCTGTTGAACAGTTTATTTACCGGACGTCACGTAGTAGTCAATCCGATGATGCTTGCAGGAAGCGGTCTCGACGCCCTTTGTCATATTTGCGACGTTCCCGAAAAGATGATAGCAGTATGTCGTAAACTCATGAAAGCACCTTTTAATGAAGTAATTATAGATGAGCGGCAAAAATTGTTATTTCCGGTTTTCTCGAACGAATATCAAGCGCTCCGACTGATTGAAATGATTGATTTTAAGAAATAAATATGTGGCAGGAGATAACAGTAATCATAACAGGAATAATTATTTCGGCGTATGCAGGATACAAGATATACCGCAGGATAAAGGGCGGAAATGCGTCTCCATGCGATAGTTGCGCCGGTTGTTCGCTGAAAGAGCAGCTAAAAGACAAGAGCCTTGATTGCGAAGAACAGAAGATAAAAAAGAAATAATCGGCATAAAAGTTTGTCCGTAAAAAAATCTTTTATACCTTTGCGCCCTCAAATAAAGACAACCATTCGGGGTGTAGCGCAGTCCGGTTAGCGCACCTGCTTTGGGAGCAGGGGGTCACAGGTTCGAATCCTGTTACCCCGACAGTTGAAAATCAAGGAGTTACAATAAAATGTAGCTCCTTTTTTTGCTTTTATATCCTGTATTCAACGTATCCGATTGGCTACCGCAATAGGGCATTAACGTTTCATTGTTGCGCAAACACAAAAACGCTCCGGCTTATGCTTTCCATAAAGCGAGATTAACAGAAAGCCAAATTTATTACCGCGCCAATGAATAAAGACAATACTCCAATACAAATCACAAGTATCGTAGTCAGCGGTTTCCCTAAGAATTTCGATGTCATAACGATGGATGATATGCAAACAGCAGAAGATGTCAATGAAAAAACCATTGATGAGCCTAATGATAAATCGGTAAAAGAAAGCAATGGTTTAAGCA
>JAITPH010000006.1 GCA_031289515.1 Tannerella sp. | reverse complement strand
TAGTTGCGTTTTTTACGCGAATCCTCCTTAGGCTTGTTTTTCAGCAACTCCGAAGGCTTTTCGCCGGGTCGCGACTTGCCGATGTCCCAAGATTCGTCAAACTTCCAGTTCTGTCGAATCTCAAACAGCCCCGAAAAATAAACAACCCTTTCCGGAAGCCTTTTTTCATCATAGCAACCGGCATCCCATCTGCCGTTACCGTTAAGATCAACCGTCAATCTGGCAAAATACCTGTCGGCCGGCATGTCGGCAAACGAAGCCACGCCGTCAATAACCGCAGCCATTCTAACAGGAGCGCCGGAGCTGTTAAGCAATTCCATAAAAGCAGGCACGGCCAGACCGCTGTCGCCAACCAAAGGCAGACCCGAAATCCGGACAGACAGATGTCCGTATTCATCCTCGTTGCGAACAGAAAACGAAGTCGAGACGGAATCGTTGCAATGTCCGTAGACACCGCAAAGCAAAGCCGAATCGACGGTAATGCGATACTGTTCCCTGTATTTAAGCGGTCGGATAAAGAAAAAGGACATAGCCCGCGTCGAATCCGGTTCAAACACAAAATCGACCGGCATCCAAAGAGTATCGACCAGCGTTTCCATCCTGAAGAACTCCTTGCGGACATCCAAAACAGGCTCGTTAAACACAACCGAAATAACATCGTAAGGATTAAGCGACCCGGAAGGCGAAAAGCTCATCGGCAACGGAATAACAGGCGTCTTGTCCTGTTCCGTACCGGTCGAATCAGCCGGTTGCGACGACGGTTTCTTCGCCGGTTTCTTCGATTTCGATTTCGCATCCCTTTGCTTTTTCAGCTGCGTTTCCTTGTTAAACAGGCTCAGCGTATCCGTTTGCAATTCAATCAAATCCGGTATCGTATCATTGTTTTTCCAATAAGACACTTCGACAAGCAAGGTGTCAATCTTGTAAATCATCGAATCGAGAATCCAATAGTTTACCGAGAAACTCTCAGCCTCCCGACTTGTTTGCGTCACATACCAGACAGAATCTGCCGGCTCGAAATTCAGCGGTACAGGCTTCGGAAAAGAATCCAAGGGAGCGTTAAATTTCAGTGAAAAAATATAATCCTGCGGACGGTCGGGTTTAAGCATACGCTGACGCGGCGCAATGGAATCCTTAAAAAACCAAAGCGTCAAGTCATTGGGATAAAAAAGCGTTTTTTCAACCATCCTGACCGTATCGACCGTTATCGTGTCTTTCCAGACGGTATCCGGCACAAAAGCCCGCTCACAGGAAGGAATAATGATGGAATCGAGGAAAGCCAGAGCCTCGTCGTTGTTTTTGTCGTAGGCGTAATTCCTGTTCTTGTCCTCCAAGGCAAAAATCCGATACGAGCCGGGAGCGACGTTATGAATAACAAACTTGCCCCTGTCGTCGGTTTTGGAGATGCGCAGGAACGGCGTTTTCGTAAAAGCCGTATCCGACAAATCGCTGTGAATGCCGACCAAAGCCTGCGCAACCGGCTCAAGGTCATCCGCATTAATCAGGACGCCGCCAATCTCAAGCGTATCAATGACGTCGCCTGTCGAGAAGGCAAAGCTAAAATTTTTAAGCTGGTTTTTCTCGTTGTTATCGGAGATGGAGCTGGTGAAATCAATCGTATAGGTAGTATTTTCTTTCAAAGTGTCATTCAGTTCCACCCTGATTTTCTTCCCAAGAGAGCGGATAACCGGAATCTGCTTCTGCGGAGGCGTAACAATAACGTTTTCGCTCGGATTATCAATGGAAATAAACTCGTCGAAGAAGACTTCTATATTTTTACCCCTGAAATTAAGCTGATTGATATTCGGTCTGCTGCCGATGACTTTCGGCGGGTCGTAGTCGTAATCGCCGCCGTTGGGAGAGCCGATATTGGCGCAGGCATACATTATACCGGACAATAGCAAAATCACCGGCAGACGTAAAACGATATTTCGGACAGTCTTTTTCATTCCTTATTTCTATTCAATTACGGTACAAAAGTAGGAATTAATTGCAAATTGTCAATAACTCTGAAGCCAATTCTGCAATAAAGGCACTTTTTTCTGTCGCAATATTCGCGCCTCAGCTGAATGAGAGCCTGCGTATCTCCTGCATTGTTAGCCGTTATGCCCGCATTTCCGAAAATCTTTACGATGCTGTTGCTTTCCGGAGGCAGATTTTCGAGAAACAGCAGGGCGCGCTCGCAATAATCGGGCTGCTGTTTGTACATGCCGTAAGCGAAAAGTATCGGTATGACGGTATTTATCAAGATGATGTTTGCCGTGCCTTTGCCGAGGGATTTGCTTCTTTCCGGCGATGCGGAGCCGAAATTATAATGCGTGCTCCAGTACCTTGAAGGCTTGACGTCGAAAAAAGTTCGCAAATCGTTTAAATCGTCGGTTTCCAGAATTTTTGAAAACAGGGTATCGTTGTTTATCAGCAGCGTAGCAAGTTGTGCCAGCCTTACATGCGGGAAATTTACAGGTCGGACGCGCAGCTTCTTAAACAGGTATCCTTCGACCGGTTGCAGGTCGTACTTCTTCCTTAAAAAGTCATATTCGCGGCGCAGGCTTTGCAGGTACGGATCGGACGTGTTGCGGTCTTCGGCCTCTGTCAACCCTGCCTGACCGAAGAGCAGCGCCTCGATCTGGAGCGCGTTATCCCTGTGTTTGAGTATGAATTTGAAAGGAAGGCTTTTCGCAAGCATTTCAAAGGCGTCGCCATTAGCGCCGAAACCGAAATTTCGCATCAGGGTGATGTAAAACGTCTCGTTCCAGTCTTTCGAGAACTGCTCGTACCGGCTGATGATTTCCGATGTCTTGCGGCTAAGCCGTTCCGTCGTAAGCGCCGATATCCAGTCCGACAAATACAGCGGTTTGACGTTATAAATCATGCTCGAACAGGCGACCGGAGTATCCCGCGAAAGCAACCAGTCGATATTGTCCTCGATTTTTTGGGATACTTTCATGACGGCTTGCATGACAGGCTCGTTTCCGGAGTTATAAACCTGTTTGTCGTTATGCCTTACGACGTGAAGTATGACATTGTCGTAAGCCTTGTCTTTTTCGTGATGATGCTCGTACCAGTCGGAAGACCGTTCGTGAATCTCGACGTTGCCGACCCAAACGGTATTGTTAATGCGAACTTTTGCGTTGAAGAAATCGGGACCGGCGTCGGTATTCGCCACGCCCGGATCTATGACGAACACGTTAGAACCGTCTGCGGCAGTAAGTTCGGACTCCGCATAAAGTTTGTGTTTCCAAATATAAAGAAGCAACTGTTCCATAAGACAAAAGCGTTAGAACTCATTTACAGCAGACAAAATTACGGATTTTTTTTGTATCGCGGACGATTTCCGCAAATAATTTTCCGAAAAAAACAAAAAAACCTCAAATGCTTGCCTGTATTTAACCATAGTTGCCAATCGATGAAAGAACTTTGAAAAAATATCAAAAAAAATGTGCAGATATAAAAAATGTGCTTACCTTCGTTGCGTTATTTGTTGTCGAATAGCAGTTAGAGTATGCAGATTTATCGACAAAATAAAATAGATGATTATGAAAAAGTATCTTTTAGTACTATTCAGTTGCGTAATATTGCAGAATGGATTTACGCAAGTTATTAGACCGATATTAGTTCAAGCACGCAAAAGCGGCTCCGATATGACTGTTGTTGATTCCGGACAGGTGAGAGCATGGTATGCCTTGAATGCAACAGACATTTCAGACAAGAATACCTATCACGATTTTCAAAGGTTGGAAGCAGGTACTCGCTTGTCGAAATATTTCAGTCA
>JAITPH010000253.1 GCA_031289515.1 Tannerella sp. | reverse complement strand
GGAATGCACGATATTTACGAGCCGGCAGACCCGCCTGCACGCCGCGAAATTCCTGTCTATAGTCCGTCGGACCGCATCGGTCTGCCGTATATGAAAGTAGACCCAAAGAAAATCATAGGCGTAGTAGATACCAACAATGACGCGGACGGCAGCCAGTTTGCCCCGCTCGACGACGTGACGCTGGCAATCGGCAAAAATGTCTCCGACTTCCTTGTAAGCGAGATGAAAGCGGGACGCATACCAAGTTCGTTTCTGCCTGTACAGAGCGGCGTCGGCAATGTGGCTAACGCAGTTTTGGGCAGTATGGGCAAAAACGACGCGATACCGCCGTTCCTTGTCTATACGGAAGTCATTCAGGATGCGGTTATCAAACTGATGAACGAAGGGCGCGTGAAATTTGCGAGCGGTTGCTCGTTGAGTGTCAGCCTCCCCACACTGAAAGAGATTTACTCGCGCCTCGACTTCTTCAAGGACAAAATCCTGTTGCGTCCGCAGGAAATATCAAATAACCCCGAAATAGCCAGACGCTTGGGATTGATAACAATCAATACGGCTCTTGAAGCCGATATCTTCGGGAACATAAACTCTACGCATGTATTGGGAACAAAAATGATGAACGGCATAGGCGGATCGGGCGATTTCACCCGCGCGGCCTATCTGTCTATCTTCACCACGCCTTCGACTGCCAAAAACGGCAATATCAGCGCTTTCGTGCCGATGGTATCACATACAGACCATAGCGAACACTCTGTTAAAGTGATGATTACGGAACACGGAGTAGCCGACCTGCGCGGTAAATCGCCTATCCAGCGCGCGCGTACAATAATAGATAATTGCGTTGATCCGGGCTATCGTCCGTTATTGAACGAATACCTCAATATCGGAGGCGTCAACCATACGCCGCATAGCCTCGATTGCTGCTTCGCTTTCCATTTGGAATTTGCAAGAAACGGAGACATGCACAACGTAGACTGGAAAAATTATCAAAAGAGGTTATAGTTGCACATAAACAAATATTTTATGTTGAGTTTAGAGACATTTTCTTGCGAAAGACGATGTCTCTTTTTTTTTGCGCGCCTGTGCAAGTCTCTACAACACGCCTGAATAAAAAAAGTAAATGCCACCGAAACGGCGGCATTTACCCAATTGCGATATTTCCGAAATCTTACACGTTTCACAACGAGCATATTTCCACGGGTGTATATAAATTTGATTAGTTTTTAATCCAATCCAATCGCCTCACACACAGAGGTGTATTCTATATTCAAATGAATGACGGACTACAAATTATTCCGTTTAATAAATTTCGTCACTCATTTCGCGGTGCAAATATCGGAAATATCCAATAAAAAAACAAAATTATAGCGTTAATTATTGTTAAAAACCGATTTTTTTATCAATAATATACTCCGGACGATCTTTTACCTCGTCGAACAGGACGCCGATATACTGCCCGAGAACTCCGATTGTAAGCAATTGTACGCCACCAAAGAAGACTACGGCGGTCATAATAGACGTCCATCCTATTTCGGCGTTATTGAAACCGTAAATTTTGCCGAAAATCAGCCAAACGGATAAGACAATACCGACAACGACGGAAACAAATCCAAGCCCCATAGCCAACTGCAACGGTTTTTTCGAGAAATACAGCATCGCGGTCGTACCGAATTTGAGCATCTTGCTCAACGGATATTTCGTATTGCCCGCAAAACGCTCTTTCCGCTCGTAGTAGAACGGCGTCTGGCGGAATCCCATCCAACTGACCAAACCGCGAATATACTTGTCATGCTCGCGCAAACGGCAAAACTGATTCATAACCTTGCGGTCGATAAGCCTGAAATCGCCTGTATCAAGCGGAAACTTCACTTCGCTCATACTATTTATCAGGCGATAAAACAACTTTGCCGTCATACGCTTGAATGCGCTTTCTTTCTCTCTCGACTTACGGACGCAATAGACGACGTTTGCCTGCTCCTGCTCGCGCGTTTGAAGTATTTCGGGTATCAGTTCCGGCGGATCCTGCAAATCGGCGTCCATGATTATCGCCCAGTCCGCATCGCAGTTATGTATTCCCGCCGATACTGCGGGCTGGTGACCGAAGTTGCGCGAAAAATGCAATACCTTCACATGAGGGTCGTTTGCAGCTATTTCATTCAGCATTTCGCAAGTCCTGTCCGAACTGCCGTCGTTGATGTATATAATCTCCGCCTCGCATTGCAAAGTTTGCAAAACCGATACGGTACGTTCATACGAAGCCGTTATGACGGCTTCTTCGTTGAAACACGGTATTATTACTGACAATTTCGACATAAATCATTGTTTTTTAGAAGTATAGTATTTATCTATCAAAAAGTCGCTCCGTACCTAACGGCCTGCCAAAATGTTCCCATACGAATCTACTATCCTGTTAATCAATTCCTTATTAAGCATTTTCACATTCGTGACAGTAAACATTTCGCTCAGGAAATCTCCATAGACATTACATTCCCTTATTATACCGTCAAGCATAACCTTCAAATTGACCAATATCGGCGCCAATATTACAAGTTCGACATATTTGTCTTCGATATTGAGGCGTTCAGTCTCACATTCATTCTTTTGAAGACCGTACACAAACTCCTTTTCGATAATCTCGCGCTGATAGTCAAGAAACGGCGTCACTTTCGAGGATAAAATAAGGATAAAAAACCGAAGTTTATCCCCTTTACCGCCCAATCCTGTTGATATATACGCCTGTTGCTGCCCCGACAACTCCGACTCTATCAACATACGGCTTTCCATTAAAGCCATATATGCCCAGTTAGTCAGCTCTTTATCAGGCTCTTGCGCATAACGCTCCAAAATCCTGTACGCCCGCACCTGCTTCGACGAAGCCAATAGCGACAGTATTATCTCCTTTTCGTAAACAGGAATTTCCGAATTTCTCAACTTTGTCTCATATTGCTCATAATCGACTTCAGAGCCAAGATTCTTCATGTCTTTGCGTACGCCTTCCGAAAATCTGAAATACTCCAATTGCTTGTCTACCGGCACCTGATGCTCAAGAACATGAAAGTTTCCGCCCACGCTCTGTAAAGAATCAAATAACTGCTTCATTATATTATCATTCTCTATCATACCCTGCTATTTCTTTGTGAATAACGCAACAAATATACTTTTTTTTATTATCGTGGACAAATCATTCGGAAAAAAAGTCTTATCTTCGCGCATAATTTTGATAAAATGAACGGATACATAATACTTTTGGCAGTCTCGCTATACATCCTCGTATTGCTCTGTATTTCATGGTTTACCGGACGTAAAAACACGAGTAACGAGGCGTTTTTTCTCGGAAACAGACGCTCGCCGTGGTTTATCGTCGCTGTCGGCATGGTCGGCTCGTCGCTTTCGGGCGTCTCGTTTGTCTCCGTGCCCGGATGGATTCGTTCTACCGACCTGACTTATATGCAGATGGTATTTGGATTTTTCTTCGGATACATCGTTATCGCCAAAGTCCTGCTTCCTCTGTACTACAAACTGAAACTCACGTCTATTTACGAATATCTCAACGTCCGCATGGGACGAAACAGCTACAAGACAGGCGCGTCGTTTTTCCTCCTTTCAAAGATGTTGGGAGCTGCCGCGCGACTTTATCTCGTCGTTCTCATTTTGCAGAACTACGTTTTCGACCAATGGCATATCCCTTTTGTCGTTACCGTTGTCATAAGTATCTTATTGGTATGGCTTTATACTTACCGAAGCGGGATTCGTACCATAGTATGGACCGATACCATACAGGCTTTATGCCTTGTTGCAATGCTGATTGTAATCATCTGGCAGGTAAAAGATAAAATGAATCTCGACTTCGCCGGAATGATGCGGACTATAACGGACAGCCCCCACTTTCGCATCTTTGAGTTTGAAGACTGGAACAGCAAGCAGCACTTTGTCAAACAGTTCTTCAGCGGCGTCTTTACTTCTATCGTGATGACCGGATTGGATCAGGATATGATGCAGAAAAATCTTTCGTGCCGTAGCCTTAAAGATGCGCAAAAAAATATGTACGTATACGGATTTGCCTTCACTCCGATAAATTTCATGTTCTTGTGTCTTGGAATCCTGCTTGTGACGCTGGCTTCGGGGATGAGCATCCAACTTCCCGATTCCGGCGATGACATCCTGCCGATGTTCTGCGCTTCGGGGATTCTCGGACAATCCGTTCTGATTTATTTCACGATTGGGATAATCGCTGCGGCTTTCAGTAGCGCCGATTCCGCGCTTGCCGCCCTGACGACTTCGTTCTGCGTCGATATCCTTGAAATAAAAGAGCATGAAGCGGAGAAAGCCAAACGGACACGCCTTGCCGTTCATGTGATGATTTCTGTCGTTTTCACGATTATGATATTAATATTCAGGGCATTAAACGACCGCAGCGTTATTGACGCCATTTATACGATAGCTTCCTATACTTACGGGCCGCTGCTCGGTTTGTTTGTTTTCGGCTTGTTTACGAAGCGACATGTTCGCGACAAAACCGTGCCTTTCATTTGTATCCTTTCACCGGTCGTTTGTTTTGCATTAGGCTGGTTATCAACGCATTTCACATCATACCGTTTCGGCTACGAGCTATTGATGATTAACGGATTACTAACTCTCTTGGGACTGTTGCTCTGCCGCAAACATTAATAGGTCGATTATTTTCATATTCGCCGAAAAAGTAGTATCTTTGCGCTGATAATTCTTTCATTTATGGAAATAAAAAGCGCAAAATTCGTAATAAGCAATACCGATGTCAGGAAATGTCCCGAAGGCATATTGCCGGAATACGCCTTCATCGGTCGTTCAAACGTTGGCAAGTCGTCCCTGATAAACATGCTGACAAACAATAAAAATCTGGCAACTACGTCGCAAAAACCGGGTAAAACGCAGTTGATAAACCACTTCCTGATAAACGACGACTGGTATCTCGTAGACCTGCCCGGTTACGGATACGCTCAAAGAGGTAAAGCGGGACGCGAAAATATGCGCAAGATAATTGAGGATTATATACTTGAACGCAAGCAACTTATAAATATGTTCGTACTCATAGACTGCCGACACGAGCCTCAAAAAATCGACCTCGAATTTATGGAGTGGCTCGGCGAAAACAATATTCCTTTCACCATTGTGTTTACAAAAACCGACAAGATAAGCAAAGGCAAGCTGGCGGAAAACATCGAACTGATGCAAAACAAAATGTTTGAAACATGGGAAGAACTGCCGCCAATGCTGACCTCTTCGTCGGAAAAAAGAGAAGGGCGCGAAGATATTCTTAACTGTATCGAAAATATAAATTCAAGTCTGGACGAATGAAAGTTTGCATTGCAGAAAAGCCAAGCGTAGCACGCGAGATAGCCGAAGTACTCGGAGCCACTCATAAAAAAGACGGCTACATCGAAGGCAACGGCTATCAGGTGTCGTGGACTTACGGCCATCTTTGCACCTTGAAAGAGCCGCACGATTACAAGCCCGACTGGAAGCAATGGAGCATGTTTTATCTACCTATCATTCCGCCTCGTTTCGGCATAAAACTGATTGATAATCCGAATTATCAGAAGCAATTCGGTATTATTGAGACATTGATAAAAAAAGCCGATGAGGTAATAAACTGCGGCGACGCCGGTCAGGAAGGCGAACTGATTCAACGCTGGGTTATGCAAAAAGCCGGATGCAGCTGTCCGGTGCGGCGTCTGTGGATTTCATCGCTTACGGAAGACGCTATACGAGAGGGCTTTCAATCACTGAAAAGCCAAAATGACTATCAGCGCCTTTACGAGGCGGGACTGTCGCGCGCAATAGGCGACTGGATGCTCGGAATGAACGCAACGCGCTTATACACACTGCGTTATGGAGAAAATAAACAACTGCTGTCGATAGGGCGCGTTCAGACCCCTACCCTCGCTTTGATTGTGAAACGGCAGAAAGAAATCGAGAACTTTAAGCCCGAACCTTATTGGGAATTGAAGACGGTATACCGCGAGACGACATTCTCGTCGACGCAAGGCAAATTCACTCAAAAAGAAGACGGCGAAGCGCTGTTGCAAAAGATTTTGGACAAGCCGTTTTACGTAACGGACATATCAAAGAAGAAAGGAACGGAATCGGCTCCGCGATTGTTCGATTTGACGTCGCTTCAGGTAGAATGCAACAAGAAATATTCGTTTTCGGCCGACGATACATTGAAACTTATTCAGACGCTTTACGAAAAGAAAGTCACGACATATCCCCGCGTAGACACGACTTTCCTGAGCGAAGATATTTATCCCAAAGTACCGCAGATACTCAAGGGTCTGACGGACTACGCAACGCTCGCCAATCCGTTGCTTGCAACAAAAATTCCGAAATCGAAGAAGGTATTCGACAATTCCAAAGTGACCGACCACCATGCAATAATCCCGACAGGTATGCCGGCAAGAAATCTTACGGACAATGAACGGAAAGTTTTCGACCTCGTGGCGCTCCGTTTCATTGCTGCATTTTACCCCGATTGCGAATTTGCCGTAACAACGGTATTGGGAGAGGTCGAAGACGTGAAGTTCAAAGTCACAGGAAAACAAATCCTGAAACCCGGATGGCGGACGGTATTTGAAAAGAAAGATAATAACGATACTCAAAATACTGATAACGAGCAAAATCAGGCTGAAGAAAACACAGTCCTGCCGAACTTCGTAAAAGGAGAAAACGGACCGCACAAGCCTGACTTTGCAGAAAAATGGACTACTCCGCCAAAGCCATACACCGAAGCAACGCTGCTGCGGGCAATGGAAACGGCAGGCAAATTCGTTGACGACGACGAACTCCGCGATGCTCTGAAAGAAAACGGCATCGGACGTCCTTCGACCAGAGCTGCAATTATAGAGACACTGTTCAAACGCAATTACATTCGCAAAGAACGAAAAAATCTGTATGCCACGCAGACCGGCGTCGAACTCATCGAAACCATCCGTGAAGAATTGCTGAAAAGCGCCGAACTCACCGGACAATGGGAAAAGAAATTACGCCAGATAGAACAGGGAAAATACGAAGCGGGAGCGTTCGTCAACGAACTGAAAGAGATGGTCAGACAAATAGTGAATAATGTACGCGCGGACAGAACATCGCGCACGATAACAAGTAAAAAAGACAAATAAATATACCCTTTAATGAATATGCTATGAATAAGCAACTGATAATTAGAGTATTAAGCATCACCGTCGCCTGCTTTGCGATTGTTTTATGCAGGGCGTCCGATACCGTAACGCACAAACCCCTTATATATCAAATAGATATAAAAAAGGAGATAGACAAAACGTCGCAAATATACCTCAACAAAGGCATGAATGAAGCTCTTTCATTGAAAGCCGACGCTATCCTGATACATCTGAACACGTATGGAGGCATCCTCGATGCGGCGGATTCGATGCGCACGGCAATTCTATACAGCCCTGTGCCGGTCTATGTATTTATAGACAACAACGCTGCTTCGGCAGGCGCGCTCATCTCTATCGCCTGCAAGAAGATATACATGAGAAAAGGCGCAAGCATAGGAGCTGCGACCGTCGTCAATCAGACAGGCGAGGCTATGCCCGACAAATATCAGTCGTACATGCGGGCAATGATGCGGGCAACGGCAGAAGCTCACGGACGCGACACTATTATCAGCGGCAACGATACCATTTTCAAATGGGTGAGAGATCCGAAAATTGCGGAATCAATGGTCGACGACCGGATAGAAATACCAAATCTGATAGATTCGGGCAAAACGCTGACTTTCACAGCCGAAGAAGCCGTCGAATGGGGCTATTGCGACGGCGTCGCCGAATCGACCGAAGATGTAATAACGCAATATCTGGAATATAATGATTACGAACTCAAATCATATTCACCCTCATGGTTGGACAACTTTAAGGGCTTCC
>JAITPH010000236.1 GCA_031289515.1 Tannerella sp. | reverse complement strand
TACCTGACGTTTGTCGATAGAGATGAAATAATCCTCATTGAAGTCGCCCGCAAGCGTTTTTGCTTTAGTAAACAGGCCTCCGCCGGTCAGGATATTTTGCTCTTTCAACTCTTTTTTCGTCCCGAAGCAGTAAAAAACGGTATTCATATTCTGGTCTTGTTCGTTGATGAGTTCCGTTTGCGACTGATTGACGCCTTCAAGTATTTTCAGGTCGGTATTCATATCTTCGACGTGCTTGTTCAGTTGGGCTAATTGCTTGTCTTTTTCGACAAGTTCCTTCTGAAGGTTTACTATCAGTTCGCTTTTTTCGCTAAGGTCTTTCGAGATGCGGTCGATAGTTTTTTGAAGAGCCGCCGAATGGACGCCGCTTGCATTCAGTTTCGTCTGCAATTCGGATAGCTGCTGTTTGTTCTTGCGCAATGTTTCTATTATGAGAGACATGTTGCTTTTTATCTGTTCGCTTTTCGAGACTGTCAGTTCGGCGTCTTTCTCGATGTTGACAAAATCTTCGGCTTCGCGTATGGACTTCAGATCGGTTTCGATTGCGTCCAGTGCGCTCAACATTTCGTTCATTTCGACTTCATTTCTCGCTATCTGAAGTTTCAGCGAATCGTTCTCAAACTTTGTCTGCTTCAATTCTTTTGAATGTTGCGTACATGCGCTTAATGCAATGGTGCACGCTAAAAAAAATACAACTTTATTCATTTTTTTTAATGATTTAATTGAACGGTATTATTTTTTGTAAACTCTTTATTTTTTTCGTCGGGCATACCTCCGAGCGTTATAACAAACTCGCCTTTAGGCTCGTTTGCGGCAAAATGACTTGCGACGTCTTCGAGAGCGCCCCGCACTGTTTCCTCAAAAAGTTTCGATATTTCGCGCGATACGGAAACAGGACGGCTCTTGCCGCATATTTCCGTCAGTTGCGAAAGCGTCTTGAGCAGTCTGAACGGCGATTCGTATATTATTGTCGTGCGCGGGTCGGCGGCTATTTCGAGGAGGCGTTTGTTGCGACCTTTCTTCAAGGGGAGAAAGCCCTCGAAGCAAAATCTGTCGGACGGCAAACCCGATACTACCAGAGCGGGCACGAAAGCGGTAGCTCCGGGCAGACATTCGACTTCGACGCCGTTTTGCAGACATTCGCGCACAAGCAGGAATCCGGGGTCGGATATCGACGGCGTACCTGCGTCCGAAACCAAAGCTATCTTTTCGCCGGCTTTAATTCGTTCGACGACGCCTGCGACAGTCCGGTGTTCGTTGAATTTATGGTGCGACTGCACCTTGTTTTGTATGTTGTAGTGTTTGAGCAAAACGCTTGTCGTCCGCGTGTCTTCGGCAAGTATCATATCCGCCTCGTTGAGCGTGCGAACAGCCCGAAATGTGAAATCTTCAAGATTTCCGACAGGCGTTGGAACAATAATAAGTTTTGCCATGATTACAAGAATCTCATTTCCAATATCTTAATAAAATCCTTGACGGTAGGATTGCCGAAATCCCAATGCAGTTTTTCTTCGAGGAAGAGGAGGGATTCTTTCAGGGAACTCCTGTTATTGAGCGCCATAATCACTCTATTCATGGCATCCTCATTGCCTGCAAACAGTTCGCGACGATAACGAAAGCGGTCGTTCAGGCTGAAAGCGCGGCGTAAGTCCGACAACTTGTTTTTTTCTATAATATCGTTTACCGAAGGGGGCGCCGCGCCTTCTGCCGTCGCTTTGGGCGTTGCCGTCGCTTTGGCTGTCGGCGCAACATGTTGTATGATCGGCTCGGATTTAAATACCGGCGCCGGAGGCTTTATAATTGGTGGCGCCGACTTTATGATTGGCGGCTCTGGCTTCATAACAGACGGCTCTGGTTTCATTACCGGAGGCTCCGGCCTCATTACCGGCGGCTCCGGTTTTATTACATGTGGCTCAGGCTTCATAATCGGCGGCTCCGGCTTCATTACAAGCGGCTCCGGCTTTATCATCGGCTTTTCAGATTCAAGCGGGCGCGCTTCGCGTCTTATTGCGGGCTGTTCCTGTTCTGCTGCCGGTCTGGCTTTTACTTTTTGTTGTTCCGGCGGCTCCGGCGGCAAAACGGTTGCCTCGCGCTTTATCGGCGGTTTTTCAGGCTCAACCGGTCTGACTTCACGCCTGACTACCGGAGGCGTTTCCGGCTTTTTCCCTTCCCTGCCTATATTCAAGCGGCTAAAAAACGATATTCTCCCCGGTTTATCAGCTTCCCTGACGGTGACAGGCGTTCTGACCGTCGAGGCCGGTCTGTTCAACGGCGTCGTTTCCTTGCCGGTAGCCGACGGTCTCGCCGGATTTGCCGCCGTTTTAACAGGCTGGCCTGCAGTTGCAGACGTAATCGGTGCAACAGGAGGCGCAACCGCGTCAACAGTCGATATATTGCGCATTTGCTGATGTATAGACATTATCAGCGCCTGATGCTTTTTCATTTGCGTAGCGAACATCTCTACCTGATCGGCTTCGAGATTGTGCATATCGCTCTGTATTTTCTGAATCAAGTCGAAAGCCTGACTGAAAAAAGAGACAGGATATATCTCCGAATCAACCATGCTGTTCGTTAAATTATTCAATATCTGTATATTAGATATTATCCGCTTCAATTTCTCACTATTCGCCATAATACGATTGTTTTCGCAAAGATAATGCAAATATAGAGCAAAACAAAAAAATTCAATTATTTTTTTATCCCGCAAGTGCGTTTGACGGTCATATCTTTCTTATTATTAGTATATTAATCCCAAAAAGACCTCTTGGCGCGCGAAACATGAATTTCCGTCCCGGAACAAAAAAAGTTTAAAATATTTTTATCTTTCAATCATATATTGTAACTTTGCCGAATATTAGTATTTTAATATCGTGTAGAATGAAGAGAATTTCGCTATTTACATTGCTTTGGGCGCTTTGCTTAATTGCAATAAAAGGGATTGCACAAGACAATCGGACTGCCGTCAACGGCGATCAGAACAAAGATGTGTTTTATCATACGGTCGAAAGAGGACAGACACTCTATTCGATTGCAAAGATGTATGACGTTACGTTAGAGGAGATTGTAAAACTGAATACCGGAAGCGACGAGGCTATCCGCGCGGGTGAAAAACTAAAGATACCGCAGAAAAAGTCGCCGGTAAAAGCCGAAACTGCGACAGAGCCGGTAGAAGAGTACATTTTTCATACCATTCAGACAAGGGAGACCTTGTACGGAGTGTCGAAGCAATACGGCGTGAGCGGCGAAAATATTCTGGAAGCCAATTCCGGTTTGTCGCTCGAAACATTTTCTATCGGCAGGACAATCCGTATTCCGACAGGGAAAAAGGAAAAACAGACAGCAGAAATAATAGAAACCGACCGGGGCGCTAAGGAAATATATTACAGAGTTCCCGCCAAAGAAACACTATATAATATATGTAGGACATTCAAAACGTCCGAAAAAGAGTTGCTCAAATTGAATCCGGAACTTGCTGGCGGACTTCATACAGGCATGACGCTTCGCATACCGATGAGAATCGACGAAAAAGACCTGCCTAAAGAAATAGAGAAAAACGAAAACGAAGTAAATTCGATGCTCGACGTCAAAAAGGAAATAAAACCGGTAAAAGCGACCAAAATAGCGATTTTACTGCCTTACGACGCAGACAGTCCGGGGACTACCGACCTGAAAAAGCGTGTCGTCGAATACTACGAAGGCTTGTTGCTCGCGGTGGACAGTATGCGCAACATGGGACATACCACAGAGTTGTTCGTCTACGACATCGGCGAGCAGGGAACGGCAAGGACTGCCAAAATACTTCAGGAAAAACGGCTGGAACTGAGTAACGTAAACCTGATAATCGGCGGCGTCTCTACCGAACAGATCAGCATGATAGCAGAGTTTGCCAAGCTGAACAAAGTCAATTACGTCATTCCGTTTTCTTCCAAAACCGACGACGTCCTGAGTAATCAGTACGTCTTTCAGGTCAATACGCCTCCCGCCTATTTATACGCAAATGCCGCGTTCGCAGGAGCCAACCTCTTTTTCAAGCACAACATTATCTTCCTCGATACAAGGGAAACCGAAGAAAATCAGACGGAATTTATCAAACAGTTCAAACAGGAACTGACCGACGGCAACATCAAATATATTGACGCCGTTTACCACAGCGACAAATTCATGTCCGAAATACTTGCTTCGCTCTCTACGACACGTCCGAACATGATAATGCCCGTTTCAAGCTCCGTCGAGGCGCTGACCAAGATAAAGACAATCCTGCGCTCCATCGCCCAGACCAAACCGGAATACAAGATAACGCTTTTCGGATATCCATTGTGGCAGACGTATTCAAAAGAATGTCTCGACGACTTCCATGCCCTCGATACGCACATTTACAGCCTTTTTTACGCCGACAACACGAGTACGAACGTGAAACTGTTTTACGACAAATTCAAGAACTGGTACAGCAAAAGCCCGCAGTCGATATTTACTCCGAAATATGCCATGCTGGGCTTCGATACCGGAATGTTTTTCCTCGGCGCTATTCAGACTTACGGCGTCAATTTCGAAAACAATCTTTCAAAAATCAAATACAGAAGCCTGCAAACAGGATTCAATTTTGAAAGGGTGAACAATTGGGGCGGCTTTATGAATACCAACGTTTATATCATCCATTACAACAAGAACTTCACGATAACACGCTCTGATTTCAAATGAGACGGAAGGCTATTGCCATATCGCTTTTTGCCTTGCTGGCGGCAGTCGTCGCGGAGGCGCAGATTATCGTCACTACTCCGTATGAGTTTTCGGTCGGCGTTTCGGGCGGAGCTTCGTTTTCGTCCGTCACTTTCAATCCAAAAGTAGCGCAGACAATGCTTCAGGGATTGACTTTCGGCGTGACCGGACGCATGACGATGGGCGAAAATGTGGGTCTTCAGGTCGAACTCAACTACGTTCAGCAGGGATGGAACGAGGAATACGAAGACGCGCCGGAATTTAAGTACAGTCGCCGGCTGGACTGTTTGCAACTGCCGTTTCATACGCGCGTGCAGTTCGGCGGAAAAAACGTTATGGGCTTCATCAAAGCGGGACCGCAGGTGGGCTACATGATTAACGAATCGACTTCGGACAACCTGAACGGAGCGGCGCCGGGCAAAGTAAACGCACAACACGACATGCCGGCCGAAGTAAATTTTGAATGGGGCATAAGCGGCGGCGCAGGCATCGAAGTACGCACCGGCATAGGTTATTTCCTGATTGAAGGCGATTATTTCTATTCGTTCGGCGACATATACGGCACACAGCGCAAGGACTACTTCCTCAAAGCCTCCACGCAATCGATAATAGCCAAAGTCACGTATCTCATTCCGTTCAGATAGGCTCAGTTCTTTTTCACCGACCAGCCGAAATGTCCTATCACCTTGTCCAGTCCGTAATAATTGCCGTGAACGTAGACGAGCAGATCGGCTTTTTGCATGTCGAAAGCGCCTGTTTCGGGATTTATAAACCGGTCGTCGGCTCTGACATTAACGACGTCGGACATGAACATGTCGTGCGAGCCGAGCGCAATCACTTCTTTCACCCTGCATTCGATACATAAAGGCGATTCCTCGACGAGCGGCGCGCGGACGACGGTCGACTTGCCCGGCGTCAGGCGCATCTCCCCGAACTTGTTGTGATTCCTGCCGGAAGTCACGCCGCACCAGTCCGTCGCAAACGCCATGTCGCGCGTTGTGAGGTTTATCACGTATTCCATGTTTTTCTTCAGCAAGGGATACGAAAACCGTTCCGGACGCACCGAGATGTAACACATCGGAGGATTTGAACAGACGGTGCCGATCCAGCTTGCCGTAAATATGTTGTATTCCGACGCTTCGCTGCCGCAGCTTATCATGACGGCAGGCAGGGGATATATCATCGTACCCGGTTTCCAGTCCTGTTTCATTTGATTACTATGTCTTCCTTGTTTGTCTTGCGTTCGCAGTAGTGGCACTTGACGGTGCCGAGGTCCTTGTCGAGCACGAGGAAACGTGTCTGCATCGGCTCGTTGTTGGTGATGCAGCGGGGATTGTTGCATTTGACCGTATCGACGAGTTCGCGGGGCAGGCTGATGCGTTTCTTGTCCGTCACTTCGTAGTCGTGAATTATGTTCAGCACGACATTGGGCGCTACGAGGGCTATGCGGTTGATTTCATCTTCTTCAAAAAACTTGTCGGCTATCTTTATCATGCCCTTGCGTCCCATTTTTTTGCTTTTGAGGTTGTTTCCGATGGTGATGAGGTTGTCCATCCGGTTGAGACCTATCAGCTGCGCTACCTTGAACAGCTGTTCGGGCGGAATGTGGTCTATTGCCGTTCCGTTTTCGATTGCCGCTACCTGCAATTCCTTTTTTTTCTTTTCCTGCATATATGTGTTGTTTTAAGTTTCGCGGATTTCGATGCCAAGCACGTCGCAGATGATGGCTTCGCGGGTGAAAAGTCCGTTTCGGGCCTGTTGTATATAGTACGCTTTCGGGTTGTCGTCGACGTCGCAGGCTATCTCGTTGACCCTCGGCAGGGGATGCAGGACGCGGAGATTGGGTCGCGAATTTTCGAGCATCTTGCCGTGGAGGATATAGACGTTCTTGACGCGCTCGTATTCGACGAGGTCGGTAAACCGTTCCCTTTGCACGCGCGTCATATATAATATGTCCGTCCGATTGATGATGTCTTCGGAGAAGACCGTGTGCTCGCGGTACTCGATACCGTGCGTCCGGCAGCAGCTTTTCTGTTCGTCGGGCATTCGGAGTTCGTCGGGCGCGATGAAATGAAACGTCGGATTGAAATGCGACATTCCGGAGATGAGCGAATGAACGGTGCGTCCGTATTTAAGGTCGCCCACCATCGTTATCGTCAGGTTATCGAGCGTGCCTTGCGTCTTCCGTATGGAATAGAGGTCGAGCAGGGTCTGCGACGGATGCTGGTTGGCGCCGTCGCCGGCATTGATAATCGGAATGCCGGTCACTTCGGAAGCGTATTTCGCCGCTCCTTCGAGGTAATGGCGCATGATGATGATGTCGGCATAATTGCTGACCATCAGGATAGTGTCCTTGAGCGTTTCGCCTTTCGACGAGCTTGTAGTCGAGGCGTCCTGAAAGCCTACGACACGTCCGCCGAGGCGGTTTACAGCCGTTTCGAAGCTGAGGCGCGTGCGCGTCGACGGCTCGAAAAACAGCGATGCGGCTATTTTTCCGTTCATAAGATTCCGGTTCGGATTTGCCTCAAACCGGCTTGCATTGTCGATGATGCGAAGTATGTCATCTTTCGTGCACTGTTCTATTGATACCAAACTTTTCTTTAACATAGCTATTGATTCTTTAGCTACAAATGTATGGACTTATTTTTAAATGACAAGCAAAAACGAAAGTTTTTTTTTGCACGCCTCCGTCATTGCGGGACAGTTGCCGAACGGGTATCGCAAACAGGAAGAATGACGAAAGCGCGTCATGCCGACCGGAGCGGCACGCAGATGACGCAGATAATAGCGATACACGCAGATTTTCAAATAACTGATTGTCGAAAAATTCATATCTGCGAAAATCCGCGTCATCCGCATGCTTTTGAGACATACCCCGAATCCTTTTACGGAATGACTGCCGTATTCATGTCCGCGGTCGGCGTACGCGCGTACACGGTCGGCGTACGCGCGTACACGGTCGGCGTACGCGCGTACACGGGCGGCGTACG
>JAITPH010000188.1 GCA_031289515.1 Tannerella sp. | reverse complement strand
GCGCTTACTTTCGATGCCATGCTCGATTATATCATCCGCGAAGATTCACCGTTTATTACCGACGGCAAAAACATGCTGATCGACGAGTTCGGCAAGGACTACACGGTCTATTTCACCATTCTTTCCGCTATTGCGCGGGGCGAGAATACACGCGGCAAAATCGAGGCTTTGGTAGGCAAGGAAATCGGCGGCTACCTGACGCGGTTAGACAAGGATTATGCCTTGATAAGCAAACATATTCCACTGTTTGCCAAAGTAGAAACAAAGAATGTGCGGTACGTTATCGAAGACAATTTCCTGACATTCTGGTTCCGGTTTGTTTACAAGTATTCGCACATTATCGAAATCGCGCAATACGGAGAACTGAAACGTGTGGTGGAAAGGGATTATTCTACGTTCAGCGGTAAAATGCCGGAACGTTATTTCCGCGAGAAATTCAAGGAACAGGGCGGGTTTACACAAATCGGCGGTTATTGGGACAAGACAGGCGAAAATGAAATAGACCTGATTGCGATCAACGAGTTTGACCAAACCGCGCAGATAGCCGAAATAAAACGCAACGAACAGCACATCCGCTATAATGCACTGAAAGAAAAAGCAGCCGCCATGATGTCGAAAACAGGGCTGTTGAAACATTATAACATCGAATATAAGGGACTTTCGTTAGCGGATATGTAGTAACGCCTGCAATTAAGTACGATATTTTTTGGAGATTTCCGTAATAACGCTTACCTTTGCAGCAAATTTTTAAATAATTACAAGTTATGAAGAAAGTTATTTTATTCTCTTTTGTTTGCTCGCTGACGCTGCTGTTCACGGATTGTACCGATAAGGACAGTAAAGTTTTCGTTGAATTACCGGACGCCAATTTCAAGTCCTACATACTTGAAAACTTCGATGCAAACAAAGACGGCAAGCTATCCTTGCAGGAAGCCAAGTTGATAAAGGAAATAGATTGCTCCGGCAGGGAAATCGAAGTTCTCGACGGCATTGAGAAATTTGAAAACCTCGAATCTCTCGATTGCAAAGACAATCAGTTGGAAGAGCTGGAATTGCGGTACAACAAAAAGCTGAACAAACTCGTTTGCACCGGGAACAAAACGCCTACAACGATTTATATCGGCATGAAGAGTCCGTTGCGCAACATAAACGTTCAGAAACCGGCCAACAACGCGCCGCCATCAGCTGCGAACATGAGCTTAAAACCCCTGGACGAAAGTAAATGTACTTACGATCACGAGAATACTAATATTTATCTGTCGTTTGACGATTGAGAGTTGAAAGTTAAAAGTTGAAAGTTGAAAATTCAGGAGAGAATAACTCTCCATTCTCAGTTTTCCGTTAATGCACTCGAAATGAGATTTAAGACAGTTTGGTTAGTAGTTTTACTGGTCGAATCAATGTTTTATGGCTGCAACAGCAAGCCTGTTGTCCTGACCGGCGACGAGTTGATTCATATTAACCGTTTCGATTCGGCGTTGTTCGTCTGGATAGATTCCGATGATTCCGTTGCGTTGAAGAAGGTAGAAAACGATTATCCCCAAATGTTTGACATTTTGGGCAAAGCCTTGTTTGAAACCCGGAGTGAAGATGCTTCAGTCTTCTACGACAATCTGATAAACTACTATTCCGAGCCTACGCTGAAAGCCTTATACAGAGATGCCGTCACTCGTTTTTCGGCAGATTCGGCTGCGTTCGTCGGGATACGGAACGAATTGAGTTTCGGATTCATGCAGATGAAGCGGCTTTTCGCTTCGATGCAAATTCCCGACGTGTATCTGCACGTATCGGGGCTTCAGCAAAACGTGATTGTCGCCGATAACCTGATTTCATGCTCAATCGACAAGTATATGGGCGCCGATTATCCTCTGTACAGGGACTTTTTCTATGACTATCAGCGCAAGAACATGAATCCCGAACGTGTTGCAAAAGACTGTCTGAACGTATGGCTAAAGTCCGAATTTCCGTATAAGGGCAAAAATAACGTACTGTTGGACAGAATGATTTACGAAGGAAAAATCATTTACCTGCTTACGCAAACAGGGTATGACTACAACTATCAAAACCTGACGTCGCAGACAGACAAGGAATACGAATGGCTACTCGACTACGAAAAAACGCTATGGACAACCATTATAGAACGCAAACATCTGTATACGCCCGATATGGCAACGACTTCAAAATATTTCCAACCCTCTCCGTCGACGTTCATTTCAAACGAAGCTCCGGGCAATCCCGGATATTTCATCGGATACCGCATAGTCGAAAAATATATGAAAAAGACAAAATCGTCGTGCGAAGAACTGATGAAAAACGGAGACGCACAGGACATTTTGAAAAAATCCGAATATAAACCGTAACAACAATGGACAAATTAAACAAGGCTATCCGGGCATATCTCGAAGAAAAAGGCTACGAAAAGTTCGCTTTGAGAGCTGCGCTTTTCGATATGGACGGCGTA
The DNA here is from genome assembly GCA_031289515.1 of Tannerella sp. Classification (GTDB taxonomy): domain Bacteria; phylum Bacteroidota; class Bacteroidia; order Bacteroidales; family Tannerellaceae; genus Tannerella. The sequence goes on along the minus strand of JAITPH010000188.1, from coordinate 1,599 downwards.
CTGTACGATTCGATGCCGAATCATACGAAGTCGTGGACAAAAGTGATGAAATCGCACGGTTTCGACATGACGGACGAAGAAGCATACCTGCACGAGGGACGAACAGGCGATGATACAATCGACATCATCTCGCGTCGCGAAGGCAAGGAGACCGGACGCGAAGAACGTGAAAAGATATATGAGGAAAAGACAAGAGCCTTCAGCCTCTGCCCGCCTGTTTCGCCGATGAAAGGCAGCGCCGAATTGTTGCGGAAAGCGACGCGCGACGGTTTGTTTGCCATGCTCGTCACAGGCTCCGGTCAGCCGTCGCTGTTAGACCGCCTGAACAGCGATTTTCCCAACATCTTTGCCCGCGACAGGATGATCACATCCTTCGACGTAAAAAGGGGAAAGCCGCATCCGGAGCCATATCTTACGGCGCTCGACAAGGGAGGGCTGAAACCGTACGAAGCCTTTGTAGTCGAAAACGCTCCGCTCGGAGTTGAAGCCGCACGGGCAGCCGGACTGTTTGTCATAGCCGTAAATACCGGTCCCCTGCCCGATTCGGTATTGCTTGATGCAGGCGCGGATTTCCTGCTCCCTTCGGTCGAGAAATTATGCACCGGTTGGGATGACATTTTCGGCGCTTTCTCTGCACAAGAATAAAAAAATATGTGCATTTTTTCAAGAAAACAGTTTGAGATAAGAAATCATTGATTACTTTTGCAGCCTGAAATTAACAATTTAACAATTAAAATTAAATAGATGTCTTTGAAAATTATTGTACCGGCGAAACAAGTACCGGACACACGCAACGTGGGAAAAGACGCCATGAAGGAAGACGGAACGGTAAACCGCGCAGCTCTTCCGGCCATCTTTAACCCCGAAGATTTGAATGCGCTCGAACAGGCTCTTCGTTTGAAAGACCGTTATCCGGGAACTACAATAACCATCCTTACGATGGGCCCCGGCAGAGCGGCCGAAATCATCCGCGAAGGCTTATATCGCGGCGCCGACGACGGTTATCTGTTGACCGACCGCGCTTTTGCAGGCGCCGACACGCTGGCCACGTCTTACGCATTATCGATGGCGATACGTAAAATCGGCGACTTCGACCTGATTATAGGCGGACGGCAAGCTATCGACGGCGATACGGCGCAGGTAGGCCCGCAAGTTGCCGAAAAACTCGGATTGTCGCAGATCACATACGCGGAAGAAATTCTCGACGTGGAAAATGGCGAGATAACCGTTAAACGCAGCATCACCGGAGGAATAGAAATCGTGAAGGCGCCGATGCCCATCGTTATCACCGTTACCGGCTCGTCCGCTCCCTGCCGCCCGCGCAATGCGAAACTGATTCAGAAATACAAACATGCTTTGGGAGTGCAGGAAAAAGCCGAACTTGCAAAAGGCGGAAACGCGCTGCCCTACGCCGAACTGTACGACAAAAAGCCGTATCTCAACATCGTGGAATGGAACGTAGCCGACGTAAACGGCGACGTGGAACAGTGCGGTCTGTCAGGCTCGCCTACAAAAGTTAAGGCGATACAGAACATCGTGTTCCAAGCTAAGGAAAGCAAGACTTTGACAAGCTCCGACAGCGACGTCGAAGAGTTGATG
>JAITPH010000152.1 GCA_031289515.1 Tannerella sp. | reverse complement strand
ACCAACATGGCGCCGGATTGCTTCGTTCCTCGCAATGACGGCAAGCGCAGACGGAGTACGCGGTCGCAATGACACGGTACATGATGGTGTCATGGGTAATATCATGGACACGAGCGCCTTAGTCGTCCCTTCAAACCTCCCTAACCTCCTTCCTATAATATCCCAGACAAGATCGCCTTAGCCAAATCGGCAGAACATAAAAAAAAGTTCTGCAAACTTTTGAGTTTCAATTAAAATGCTTACTTTTGCAGCGAAGTTGCTTATTGGAAATGTCGTATGCTTATAAAGATTTATTCTGAAAATCCTAACACAAAAGAACTTAGCAAAGTTGTTAATGTCCTGCAAGACGGCGGTCTGGTGATTTATCCGACCGATACGATGTATGCTATCGGCTGTGACGCGCTCAACGTGAGGGCGGTCGAGCGCATCTGCAAGATTAAGGGCGTAAACCCCGATAAAAGCAACCTCTCAATCATCTGCTACGATTTGTCGAATATCAGCGAATATGCGAAAGTGAGCAATACCGTCTTCAAACTGATTCGCGATTATCTGCCCGGCCCGTTCACCTTTATCCTGCCTGCCGGCAGCGGACTTCCAAAGATATACAGAAACCGCAAGGAAGTAGGTATCCGTATGCCCGACAGCCGCATTATCCACGAGATTTGTCACGAACTCGGACGTCCGGTGCTGACCATGTCGGTCTTCTACGACGAAGACGAGCCGGAATATTCTACCGACCCGGAACTTATTTACGAAAAGTACGACGGCGAAGTAGACCTGATTATCGACGGCGGATATGGCGATACGGAAGGCTCGACGGTCGTCAACTGTACGGTCGAGCCTTTCGAAATAGTGCGTCAGGGCAAAGGAGTTATAGAATTGTAAGCCTTTTGCGAAAATTAAATACGGAAAAATTTCCGTATTTGAAAATACGGTTGTATTTTTGTGCCGGTTTTGAGAAAAGCCAAGACATTGAAATAAAATACAAACTTTTAATAAACAGATAATTATGTCAAAAGTAACAGTTATCGGCGCAGGAAATGTAGGAGCAACCTGTGCCGACGTTCTTGCCAAACGAAATGTGGCGTCCGATATCGTACTTATAGATATCAAAGAAGGTTTTTCCGAAGGGAAAGCGATGGATATTATGCAAACCGCCACATTGACGGGCATAAACGTGCGCGTGACGGGCGTAACCGGAAATTATGCGGCAACGGCAGATTCCGACGTTATCGTCATCACGTCCGGGTTGCCGCGCAAGCCCGGCATGACCCGCGAAGAATTGATAGGCGTTAATGCCAATATCGTAAAATCGGTTGTCGAAAACGCTTTGAAGTATTCGCCGAATGCAATTCTGATTATCGTAAGTAATCCGATGGATCCGATGTGCTATCTGACGGCAAAGGTATCGGGACTGCCGCGCAACAAGGTGATAGGACTTGGCGGCGCATTGGACAGCGCGCGTTTCAAATACTATTTAAGTCAGGCTCTCGAAGCCAATCCGAATGATATTGAAGGCACGGTAATAGGAGGTCACGGCGATACTACGATGGTGCCTCTTGTTTCGTTGGCTACATGCAAGGGCGTTCCCGTAACGCAATTGCTTTCGGCGGAGAAGCTCGAAGAAGTGAAGGCGGCTACAAAAGTGGGCGGAGCTACGCTTACCGGTTTGCTCGGCACATCGGCCTGGTATGCTCCCGGCGCGGCGGCTGCTTTCATGGCGGAATCTATCATCAAAGATGAGAAACGCATCGTTTCGTGCGGCGTACTTGTAGAAGGCGAATACGGAGAGACAGACCTTGTGATAGGCGTTCCGGTCGTGCTTGGCAAGAATGGCTGCGAGAAGATTATAGAGTTCCCGGTCAGCGACGACGAAAAAGCTGCGTTCAAAGCCTCTGCCGACGCAACCCGCAAGGTAAATCAGATACTTGCGGACAACGGAATGGTGAAATAATATCCATTCATTCTTTCAAATGAGCCGTTTCCACTTTGAGGATGCGGTTGGTTAGGCGTTCGTAAAGATTTTTACGGATGCGGAAGGTCATTTCGCAGGTCATATCGAACGATTGCGCGACAATTCCCGGCTGCTCCTCTTTCACGATGCGCATAATGCCGTTGAGGTAGGGATATTCAAAGACGACGGTCAGTTCCGCATCGACGGTGCGTTCTTCTATTTTCGCCGCCTTGATAGCTTCTGCGGCGGCAGTCCGGTATGCGACAATCAAACCGCTCGTTCCTAACTCGATACCGCCGAAATATCGGACTACAATAATCAGAATATCAGTCAGTTCGTTTGAATTGATCTGTCCGAGAATGGGTTTTCCTGCGGTGGACGACGGCTCGCCGTCGTCGTTGGCGCGAAACGTCTCGCGCTCGGCGCCAAGCATGTACGCCCAGCAGACATGGCGCGAATCGTAGTATTTCTTCCGGTATTCCCGAACGTGCTCTTTCACTTCGTCAGCCGTCCTTACAGGGATGGCAAACGAAAGGAAGCGACTGCGTTTTTCGGTATAATAACCTTCGGCAATGCCTGTAATCGTCTTATAAACATCATATTCCATAATAACCGCAACGGTAGGGGTCAGTCGGGGATATGCGTCTCCTGTTCTTCGCGGAAAGCGTGGAAATCCTTCATTATCTCCTCTATTTCTTCGATGAAATAAGGGTCTTTAACCTTGCCTTTCACCGCCTCGTAATATTTCTCGATTGCCGGCAGCGCGCAAATATCCTTGCCTCGAAGCACGAAATAAGGCTCGTCGTTTTCGAGGCATTGCTTAATCATTTGTATTGGATTCTTCATTTATTCTGATGTTTTAATTCCTGTTTCAGAAACGACGCAGTATAGCTTTTTGTCTTGGATGCCGCAAGTTTTTCGGGTGTTCCGGCAAATACGATATTGCCGCCGTTGCGTCCCCCTTCAAGTCCCATATCTATCACATAATCGGCAGACTTGATAATATCCATATTATGCTCGATGATAATAATCGTATTGCCCTTGTCGACGAGTTTGTTCAGCACGCCGAGCAGTACCCGGATGTCCTCGAAATGAAGTCCGGTTGTAGGCTCGTCGAGCATGTACAAAGTGTTTCCGGTGTCGCGTTTCGACAATTCCGTAGCCAGTTTGACGCGCTGGTTTTCGCCTCCGGACAATGTCGTCGACGGCTGTCCGAGTTTGATATATCCCAGACCGACATCCTGTAATACCTTGATTTTGTTGAGTATATTCGGTATATGTTCAAAAAATTCGACAGCCATGTTTATTGTCATGTCGAGGACGTCGGCGATGGATTTGCCTCGAAAGCGCACTTCAAGCGTCTCATGGTTATACCGTTTGCCGTGACAATCTTCGCAAGGCACAAACACGTCGGGCAGGAAATTCATCTCAATCGTTTTGTAGCCGTTGCCCTTGCACGTCTCGCATCTGCCGCTCGAAACATTGAACGAAAAGCGACCGGGTTTGTATCCGCGAATTTTCGATTCCGGCAGTTCGACAAACAAATTGCGGATATCGCTGAAAACGCCTGTATAAGTAGCCGGATTACTGCGCGGAGAGCGACCGATAGGCGACTGGTCTACAGTCACCACTTTGTCGATGTTTTCAATGCCTTCGACTGATTTGTAGGGCAAAGGCGATTCGAGCGAGCGATAAAAGCGCTGGCTCAAAACAGGCTGTAAAGTGCTCCGTATCAACGACGACTTGCCGCTGCCCGAAACGCCTGTCACGCAGAGCATTGTGCCAAGCGGAATGCTGACGTCGATATTTTTAAGATTGTTTCCGGTTGCGCCGTTGAGTTTCAGGAAGAGACCGTTACCCTTGCGTCGCGACGCAGGTATTTCGATAGATTTATCTCCGTTAAGATAATCCGAAGTAAGAGTTTTGGCTTTGAGCATCTCGTCCGGAGCGCCTGCAAAAACCACTTCGCCGCCCAGACGACCGGCAAAAGGTCCCATATCGACGACATAATCGGCGCTTAGCATGGTATCCTTGTCGTGCTCGACGACAATAACCGAATTGCCCGCGTCGCGCAGTTCCTTCAGCGAATTGATGAGCCGCACGTTATCGCGCTGGTGAAGTCCGATGCTCGGCTCGTCGAGGATATACAGCACATTGACTAACCGGCTGCCTATCTGTGTGGCGAGCCTGATGCGCTGACTTTCGCCGCCCGAAAGCGTCGCCGAAGCGCGGTTAAGCGAAAGATAGTCAAGCCCGACGTCGAGCAGAAACCTCGTCCGCGAAAGTATTTCCTTCAACACCTCCGCCGCAATCTTGTTTTGCTGCTCCGACATGTTCCCGTCCACCGTTTTGAGCCATTCGTAAAACCCGGAGATGTCCATTTCGGCAAGCTCTGCAATATTCTTGCCTGCGATGAAATAATGCAACGCCTCCCTGTTAAGCCGCTGTCCGTTACATTCGGGGCAGGCGGAGGCGCTTATAAACTGCGTAGCCCATTTATGCGCAGTCATCGAGGCGTCTTCTTCCTGTTGCAGCAGGATATATTTTGCCACGCCTTCGTAAGAAATCAGATAATTTGAATTTCCGAGCGATTCATTATTAATATGTATACGCTCGTCCGTACCGTTCACTATTTCGTCGATTGCTTCTTCGGGCAGGTCTTTGATGGGCGTTTTTATGGTTGCGCCGTGTTTTCTGCAAAGAGATTCTATCTGCCAGAATATCATCGAATTGCGATATTTGCCGAGCGCGACTATTCCGCCGTTGTAGATGCTAAGCGACTGGTCGGGGACAATCTTTTCCATGTCGATCGTATTCACATAACCGATGCCCTTGCAGCGCGGACAGGCTCCGAAAGGCGAGTTGAACGAGAAGTTATGCGGAGCAGGCTCGCTGTATGAAATCCCTGTAACCGGACACATCAGGCGACGGCTGTAATAGCGCACGTTGCCGGCGTCGTCGGGATTGAACAGCAGGATAAGGCCTTCGCCCTGCTTCATCGCTATCCGCAAACTCTCTTTCAGCCGTTGCTCGTCGGAGGATGAAACGACTAACTTATCAATTACGATTTCGACGCTGTGCATCTTGTAACGGTCGAGTTTCATGCCGTGGCGCACCTCCTGCATTTCGCCGTCGACGCGCACGTTCAGATAGCCTTTCTTGCGAATATGCTCGAACAGTTCGCGGTAATGACCTTTGCGGTTGCGTACGGCGGGTGCAAGGATATACGTCTTTTTGCCGTTATATTCGTTGAGTATAAGTTCAAGAATCTGTTCTTCGGTATATTTGACCATTTTCACGCCGCTGAGGTACGAGAAAGCTTCTCCGGCGCGGGCATAAAGCAGTCGCAGGAAGTCGTAAACCTCCGTAGTAGTGCCTACCGTCGAGCGCGGATTGCGGTTGGTAGTCTTTTGTTCGATAGAGATGACAGGACTAAGTCCGTTAATCTTATCGACGTCGGGACGTTCGATATTACCCAGAAAATTACGCGCATAAGCCGAAAAAGTTTCTATATATCGCCTCTGTCCCTCGGCAAAAATCGTGTCGAACGCAAGCGACGACTTGCCGCTTCCACTCATACCGGTTATCACCGTCAACTTGTTTCGCGGAATCGTGACATCAATATTTTTCAGGTTATGAACGCGCGCGCCAAACACTTCAATACTGCCGCTTTCTATTTTTTCTCTGTTCGCAGACATATATAACTGTTTAAATAATGCTTATTGTACGACCCAACGACTGTCGTGTACATAAGTATTATAGTTATTATCATAATACAACATATTCCTGTTCGGAATAAGAATCTTGAACTGTTTCCCGCCTGTAATGAGTTTCGTATCCTTCAGCCACGGATTAAAAAACTTCAAGTCGTTGTAGGTAATATCTTTATTTTTCGCATAAGCGATTAAATCGGGAATATCATTATTAACAGCCACTTCCTTGCAGTCCATCGGAGCGTACAGATTTTCGGCGCGAAGCACGAAGCCGTATTTAAAAGGATTTTCAAAAATCATCTTGGCGGCGAAGATGCGAAAGGGGTAGCGGGTCGTTTCGGACGCAAGATACAAGTTCAGCGACGACGATTCGTACTGTTTCGCAATCTGGCCTGATATGCGCGCCATTCCCCCATTATACGAGGAAGCTACCGTTACCCAGTCGCCATATTTCGAATATGCTTCTTTCAGATATTTGCAGGCGGCCTCTGTCGATTTTTCTACGTTACGCCTTTCGTCGACCGACAAATTGACGGTCAGACCGTAACTCTTTGCCGTGCTTTCAAGCATTTGCCACATACCTACTGCACGCGCCGCCGATTCGGCTTTCGGCTCAAGGCTGCTTTCGATGACGGCAAGATATTTGAAGTCGTCGGGAATGTTATTTTTCTTCAGAATAGGTTCTATTACAGGGAAATAGCGATTTGCGCGTTTGATGAGCAGCATCGTAGTAGAGTGCTGGTAAGTCAGGCTGCTCAGTTCGCGATCCAAGCCTTCGCGCATGTTATACCGCAAAAGGTCGATATTCTTTCCGCAGAAATGTATTGAAGCGGGAATTTCGACGGAATTGACAAACGACATTACGACAGGCGTTTCTTTCTCGACGGCGACCGAATCGCGCGAGGCGACAAGCGTATTGACGGTCAGATAAAGCAGACATGCTGCAATCAAATAAACAAGTACATTAAGTTTCTTCATTTTTATAAATATTTTTATTCAACGGATATTTCGGTATCGATCTCTTTGGTGCGGAAGACGTTGACGTCGCCTGTTTTTACTCTTTTCTTACCGTCGGTACCGGTATATTCTATCATATAATAATAAGCTCCGGCAGGGACGTAACCGCCTCTGTATTTGCCGTCCCAGCCCTGTGATGGGTCAGTCCAGCGAAACAGTTCGTTACCCCAGCGGTTGAATATCCATCCCTGAAATCTCACAACCGATTTGTATTTCACTCTGAAAATGTCGTTAATGCCCGGAGTGCAGCCCGGCGAAAAGGCGTTCGGTATCTCCATGACCGTTTCGGTGATGTTTATTTCAAAGCTGTGTTCGTCGTTGTAGCATGACCCTGTACGGTCGCTGACTTCCAATTTGGCGATGTAAGAGCCTTGACGGTCGAATGTGTAGTCCACTTCTTCGTTGGCGTATGAAATTAGCGGATTATCAGGCTGTTCGGCATTGAAAATCTTCCAGACGAACAGCGATGCGACAGGCGTATTTGCGAAAGCTCTGAATCTGACGTCGGCTGGGGCGGACAGTTCTTCTTCCGAGCCGATAACATTGCCTGTACCCGACGACGTGACTACGGTATCCGCATAAACGACTATTGAATGGGCTTCGTAGAAAGGTATTGAAGCCGATTTCTCGATGCCGAAATGACGCGCAAACATATCTCCGCTGAGCGTAATCTCCGTATCCGTGAGGGGAGGCGAGGTGAACGACTTGGCAAAAGGGTCGCCCGAAAAAGTCTCTTTATACGTTTTGGGCATGAAGCTCTTCAGTTCGTTATTCCATTCGAGCGTTCCGTAAACGACTTCAAACTCGCGGTTTACACGTGTCGGCGTACCGGTCGGGGTATAATAAAACATATCCTTGACGTCGGCGTCGCCGATAAACCTGATAGCCATGCACCGGTCTACGTTCGGGTCGATTTCCATGCTGCGTATGTCAAACTCGTACTTGCTGTAATCAATAATCCACACATAACGTCGCATAGCTCCGTTCTCGTCTACATAGTAGCCGCATCCGTCCTCGACGTCGGATATTACGGACGTCGTGCCTGTCTGCTCCGAAGCGACGCTTTCGGGATTAAGATCGTCGACCCTCGTCCGGAAACGATACCACTTATGCGACGCAGACTGCGAAGTAAAACTTATCTTCACGTTTTCCATGCCGTAAACAAGATATACCTGTATCCTGTAATTAGTGTTATCTACCGCGAGCAGGGGCGTTTTTGCGCCGCCGGTCACGCTGTATTGCTGCGCAAACGCCGTGCATACAAACGTCATAAAGACTAATAGCCAACCGGTTTTTCTTTTTTTGTTCATTTCCATATCACAAAATAAGCCCCAAAGGTATGAAAAATTTTTACAATTTGCAAAGTCGCCGTAAATTAACTGCGCGATCCCAGTCGCCAATTCACGAGATAAAGCCGTTTTGTCGCTCTCGTGAAGGCTGTATAGAGCCAGCGATAAAAATCTTCGCCGAGCATTTCTTCGGTTACGTATCCTACGTCGAGGAAGACGTTGCTCCACTGCCCGCCCTGCGCCTTATGACAGGTCACGGCGTAAGCGTATTTCACCTGTACGGCGTTGTAGTACGGATTTTCCTTGATTTTTCTCATGCGCTCCTGCCTCAGGCTTATTTCGGAATAGTCTTCCATGATTGCCGTAAAAAGCCTGTCGTTCTGCTCTTTAGACAACGAAGGCGATTCGCTCGCCAGCGTGTCAAGGATGATTTTTATTTCTATCTCCGTTTCATAGTCGGCGAAGCGCGCTAATACGTTGCAGAAGCGGAAGCCGTACAATTCTTCGGAGCGCCGCACACGCATGACCTGCACAATCTCGCCGTTGGCAATGAAGTCGATGTCGTCATGCCCCTTGTTTTGGGCATAATTGTTTTTGACGACCATAAGGCGGTCGCCCGACGAAATTTCTTCTTCGCGGTAGAGGATACGGTTGCGGATGCCGTTATTATATATGTTGGCGTTTTTGTTTGAACGGCAGATGACCATAGTTTCGTCGATGCCGTCGCGACCGTAAGCCGACGAGATTTCTTCGATAAGTTCGTCGCCGTTGATTTTTTTTATGTCGGCGAAGTTGGAAACGGCGATATTCGGATAGATGTCGATTTCGCCGCTGCGAAGGGCGTTTCGTATGGACGTGGCGTTGAAAAGTATGCCCGAATCGCTTTGCTGGCGCACGACTTGCGTTAGTTGTATCTCCGTCGTTTCCAGATTGTAACGCTTGAGGTAATCGGCGTTCAGAGCGGGACTTTCGGTAAGCGACACAGGCGGAAGCTGCGCCGAATCGCCCATGAGTATAAGGCGGCAGTTATCGCCTGAATAAACGTATTTCACGAGGTCGTCGAGTAGCCGTCCGCTACCGAAAACAGACCCGCCCGCGCTGTCGTTTGAAATCATCGAAGCCTCATCGACAATGAAAATCGTGCTCTTGTGCAGGTTGTCGGAAAGCGAAAATCCCGAAAACTCGTTGGAAAAAGTTTTCTGACGGTATATTTTCTTATGTATTGTAAAGGCGCTATGCCCCGAATATTCCGAAAAAACCTTCGCTGCTCGCCCTGTCGGAGCGAGAAGTACGGTTTTTTGCGACAGCGAGTCCATCATCTTGACCGTAGCCGCGAGCAAAGACGTCTTTCCGGTGCCCGCATAGCCCTTAAAAAGCAATACGCCGCCTCTTTCCGTCGAGACAAGAAAATCGGACAGGATATTTAGCGCAAGAGCCTGTTCAACAGTGGGTTCAAAAGGAAAAAAGTCGGCTATTTTTTGACGAATAAAATCTTTTATCATAAAAAAAATATGATTATTTGGCGATAAAGATAACTAAATTAAATAATCTTTTATATATTTGCGCAATGAAATCGAACAAAAACAATATACAACATTATGAAAATTGTACTTAGAATCTTATTGGTAGCAGCTATTGCAGCTCTCGTGTACATGTGCGTAGAGAGCGTTATGTCGCCTATCCGCTTCGACGCGGAAAAGGAAAATCGTGAGAAACCGATTGTGGAGCGTCTGATTGATATTCGTGACGCCCAGATAGGTTTCAGGAACATGCACGGCGTTTACGCCGGTTCTTTTACCGAATTGGAGAAATTCCTCAATGAAGAGAAGATTCCTTTCCTTTCCAAGGAAGGCGAATTGACCGAAGAGCATTTGAAACAGGGATTGACCGAAAAGGAAGCCGTAAAGAAAGGTATTATCAAACGCGATACCACTTGGGTATTGGCGAAAGACACCCTTCTGGGCGCCGGTTACAACGTGGCGGAAATAGGTAAGGTACCCGGCTTGAAAGAAAGCAGTTCTTTCGTGCTTGATACGGCAACCATGTCGTCGCCATCGGGTTATACCGTTCCGGTATTCGAATGTTCGGTATCTTACGAGACGTATCTTGGAGACCTTGACAGACAGCTTCTTTTCAACCTGAATGATAGGCAGGAGAAACTAAAACGTTTTTGCGGTCTAAAGGTTGGCTCTGTTACCGAAATCAACAATAACGCCGGTAACTGGGAACAATTTTAACCGATTATCATGGCAATACGCGTTCCGGACACGCTGACTACCGATAATTCGGAGAAGTATGAAGTATCCATCCGGCTATCGTCGGGTGGACTTTCTTTTTCGGGATATATTAAAGGCGAAAGGGGCAGTTTTTTCTACGAAACGGCCTCTTTCGACGGCGACGTGAACATGATTCAGTCGTTGAAAAATATATTCTTCGACAATATCTGTCTTTCATACATCTATAAGTCCGTTTATGTCGTTTGTCCGTCCGGGAAGTATACTTTAACGCCTGACAGCGTTTACGTTGAGAAAAACAAGGATTTGCTGTTCAAATTCTGTCACAAGGAAGACAAGTCGAAGAAGATTATCGCGCAACCGCTGAATGATCTTAGCTCGACGCTGATATTCGAGGTCGATACCGAAGTATACGAGTTTCTGGCGCGCTCGCTCGTCAGTCCGCAATTTGTCCATTCGTTGTCGCCGATGCTGCTTGCATGGCAGAAAGAGAGCCTCGCCATTTTCTCCAAACAGATGTATGTCGCCGTTTACGACAACTATTTCGACGTCGTTTGTTTCATGCGCGACGAACTTTTGTTTGTCAACTCTTTCGACTACGAAACAGGCAATGACATTATATATTATGTAATGTACGTATGTAAGCGGCTTGATATTAATCAGTTTGATGATTGCCTTCATTTTTACGGAAATAAGACTGTCTGTCAGGAAGCCATGTCGATGGTTCGCAGCTATATCGGACGGCTGGATTATGTCGAGCCTGCGGTCGTGAGTTATAAAGCGCCGTTGAATGCCAACTGTTTTATGGACATAGTTACCTTGACGGAATGCGGATTGTAAGCGGTATTTACGGACGTCGCAGATTTCAGATTCCATCGTCGTTCAAGGCGCGCCCGACAACGGATTTCGCCAAAGAAAATCTGTTTAACGTCCTGATGAATCTCGTTGATCTGGACGGAGCGGATGCGCTTGACTTGTTTGCCGGTACGGGCGGTATTTCTTTTGAATTGCTGTCGAGAGGCTGTCGTGCCGTGACTTCGGTCGAGCAGGACAAGGCTCATGCCGTTTTCATTGCCAAAGTGGCAAAAGAATTGAAGACGGAGGCGCTGAACATTATCAGAGGCGATGTCTTTCGATATATAAATTCCGTTCCGGAGCAGTCGTTCGACTTCGTTTTTGCCGATCCGCCGTATGATTTGCCTGTGCTTGCGGACGTTCCGCGTCTGATTGTCGAAAAAAATATCCTGCGCGACGGAGGCGTGTTTGTAATGGAACATTCCAAGGGAAACGACTTCTCGGCCGTTCCCTTTTTCAGTCAACGCCGCGTCTATGGGGCGGTCAATTTCAGCATTTTCATAAAGTCATAACAGCGGCGCAAACAGCCGCATGAACGATTCCGCCAAACGCTCCGTCAAAGGACGCTTGCGCCATACGGAATAGACCACTTCCTTGCAGCTACGCATGTCTTGCAGGAATATCTCCTTCATCTTAACGGCGAAATTGCGCTGGTAAACGAAAGCGTTTATCTCGAAATTATGTTCGAAACTGCGGAAATCGAAGTTCGCTGACCCGAAGCACGTCATCATGTCATCGACCACAAGTAGCTTTGAATGAAGGAATCCCCGGTCGTACAGATAAACTTTCACGCCCGCTTCGAGCATTTTGTCGATATACGAAAGAGTTGCCAGATGCGCCGATTTCGTATCCGAGCGTTTGGGAATCATCAGCCGCACGTCGATATTGCCGAGCGCCGCCATCTGGAGAGCCTGATTGAGCGCTTCGGTAGGCAGGAAATAGGGCGTTTGTATGTAAATATATTTCTTGGCATTGGATATGATGAAGATGTAAGCGTGCATCAGGGTGCGCCAATGGCTTGAAGGCCCGCTCATTGCAATTTGCATTTTCATATCCGAGTATATCGGCAGTTCCGGATAATAATCTTCGCCTTTCAGCAGTTGATGGCTTACGCCGTACCAATCAAGCAGGAACGCCGATTGCAGTCCGTTTACGGAAGGTCCGGTAATCCTGAAATGACTGTCGCGCCACAATCCCAGCCTGTCGCCCCCGATATAGCGGTCTGCGATATTCATTCCTCCCATATAGCCTACTTTGCCGTCTATTACTACGTTCTTGCGGTGATTGCGGTAATTGACCTTGCTCGTAAGTATCGGAAAAACGACTTTCAGGTACGGATATATCTCGATATTTTCTTTTTTCATATCCTGAAAGAAACTGTTTTTCGTGTCCCAACTGCCTACGTCGTCGTAAATCACTCGTATTTTCACGCCTTCGCGGGCTTTCGCCATAAGGAGATCTCTGACGGCATTTCCTATGACGTCGTCCTGAAAAATGTAGTATTGAAGATGAATGTGGCTCTGCGCGCTTCTCATATCTTCCATCAGCACGTCGAACATATCGCTGCCGTTAGTGAAGACCGAGACGTCGCTCCCCTTGAATATTGCCGAATAGTTGCTGTTTTTCAGCAGATTGGCCAACGGCAGAAACTGACCGGGCAATTCGTTGAATATCTGCTTCTGCTTCTTGATTTCCTTGTGGTCGAGTTTCAGGAAACGCTTGTAGATGCGTCTCGAAATGATGCGAATCCGGCGGTTGTCGCGACCGAAGAAGTAATAAACGATTAATCCGATTCCTGGTATGAAAATCAACACTATAACCCAAGGGATTGTCTTCAGCGGGTTGCGGTTTTCCAACAACACCAACAGCGCCAATCCTATGGTAGTAAAACTGTACAGTACTATGAAGATTGTGCCGATAACTGCCGAAATACCCATATTAGTTAACATTTTGCTTAATTGATAATTCTTAGACCATGCAACAAATGTAGGTATTTTTTTGAGAAAAGAAAAGTTTTTCGCAAAATTTTCAGTATTCGTCCCAGCTTTTTATCTGTATATCGTCCGGTTTAAGCGTGCAAAACGCTGTAATGAACGCATCAGCGAGGCGGGAGTTAGTCAGTAGCGGAATGTTCAGGTCAATCGAGGCGCGGCGTATTTTGTAGCCGTTATCAAGCTCTCCGGCAGAAAGGTCGCGCGGAATATTGACTACCATGTCTACCTCGTGACCGTGAAGCAGGTCGAGCGCCTGCGGCTTCATGCTGCTTTCGCTCGGCCAGTAGACGTGCGTGCTGTCTATTCCGTTATCTTTCAGAAAATTATAAGTGCCGCCGGTCGCATACAGCTTGTAGCCTTTTTCCTGAAGCATACGCGAAGCGTCGAGCATGGCTACTTTCTGCTTCGCCGTGCCGGTAGACAGCAATACGGCTTTTTCGGGTATGCGATAACCTACCGAAAGCATACTCTTGAGCATTGCCTCCGAAGTATCGTCGCCGAGACAGCCTACTTCGCCGGTCGAAGCCATATCAACGCCCAGAACAGGGTCGGCTTTCTGTAAGCGGTTGAACGAGAATTGCGAAGCCTTAATGCCGACATAATCAAGGTCGAAAGCGCTGCCGCTGAACTTCTCGACAGGCAGTCCGAGCATCACGCGGGTGGCAATGTCTATAAAGTTTATTTTCAGTACTTTGCTGACAAAGGGAAAGCTGCGCGACGCTCTGAGGTTACATTCAATTACCTTGATGTCATTACCTTTTGCAAGGTATTGGATATTGAACGGCCCGGAGATGTCAAGTTCTTTTGCTATCTTGCGGCTTATGTTTTTTATGCGGCGCAGCGTCTCGACGTATAGTTTTTGCGCCGGAAACTGTATCGTCGCGTCGCCGCTGTGCACGCCGGCAAACTCGATATGCTCGGAGATGGCGTATATTACCATCTCGCCTTTTTCGGCTACGGCGTCCATTTCCACTTCCTTGGCGTATTCGATGAACTGACTTACTACGACCGGGTGTTTCTTGCTTACGTTCGCCGCCACATTGAGGAAGCGAACAAGCTCTTCCGCGTTTGAACAGACGTTCATTGCCGCGCCGCTAAGCACGTAACTCGGACGCACCAACACGGGAAATCCTACTTCTTCGACGAAAGCGTTTACTTCTTCAAGCGTCGAAAGCTCTTTCCATCGCGGCTGGTCTACTCCGATGCGGTCGAGCATTGCCGAAAACTTGTGACGGTCTTCGGCGTTGTCTATACTTTTTGCCGTTGTGCCGAGCAAAGGTATGTTGTTTTCGTCGAGGCGCACAGCGAGGTTGTTCGGTATCTGTCCGCCTGTCGAAACGATTACGCCGTGCGGGTTTTCGAGTTCGACGATGTCAAGGACGCGCTCTAACGTCAGTTCGTCGAAATATAGCCGGTCGCACATGTCATAGTCGGTCGAGACGGTTTCGGGATTGTAGTTTATCATAACCGAGCGATAGCCTTCCTTGCGGATAGTGTTGAGCGCCTGCACTCCGCACCAGTCGAACTCTACCGACGAGCCGATGCGGTAAGCGCCCGAGCCGAGCACTACGATTGATTTGCGGTCGCCGAGATATTGCATGTCGTGCTCTATACCGCTGTAAGTAAGGTACAAATAGTTGGTCTGCGCCGGATATTCGGCCGCCAGCGTGTCGATTTGCTTCACTACAGGCGTTATGCCAAGCCGTTTGCGCAGTTTGCGGACTTCTTCCTGATTGACGTCTTCCATCCTGTCTTTCCAGACGGCGCGTGCAATCTGAAAATCGGAGAATCCCTGTATCTTTGCGAGGCGAAGCAGTTCGCGCTTGTCGCTGTCGCTTTCGCAATCGTCGAGCGACGAGAGCGTTTCGAGCCGTTCGGCCGTCCGGATTATATTCTGAAGTTTATAAAGAAACCATTTGTCTATCTTCGTAAGATCATGTATCTGGTCTGCCGTATAACCGGCGCGGAAAGCCTTGCTGATGATAAAAATCCGCCGATCGGTAGGCTCGTTCAGCGCCTTGTCGACGTCGGTTATGACTATTTCCTTGTTTTCGACGAAGCCGTGCATGCCCTGCCCTATCATGCGAAGACCTTTTTGTATCGCTTCCTCGAAAGTACGACCGATGGACATTACTTCGCCCACCGATTTCATGCTGCTGCCGAGTTCGCGCGCTACGCCTTGAAATTTTCCCAAGTCCCAGCGCGGTATCTTGCATACTACATAGTCCAAAGCCGGCTCGAAGAAAGCAGACGTCGTTTTGGTGACGGAGTTTTTCAGTTCGAAAAGACCGTATCCCAAGCCCAACTTGGCGGCGACGAAAGCCAGCGGGTATCCGGTTGCTTTTGACGCTAACGCCGACGAACGCGAAAGGCGGGCATTGACTTCTATCACGCGGTAATCTTCGCTTTCCGGGTCGAGCGCGTACTGCACGTTGCACTCGCCGACTATTCCTATATGCCGGATGATGCGGATTGCAAGCTCGCGCAATTTGTGATATTCGGCGTTAGTAAGCGTTTGCGACGGCGCTATGACGATGCTTTCGCCGGTATGTATGCCCAGAGGGTCGAAGTTTTCCATATTACAGACCGTGATGCAATTGTCGTAACAGTCGCGCACGACTTCGTACTCGATTTCTTTCCATCCCTTGAGGCTTTTTTCGACAAGCGCCTGCGGCGAGAACGAGAACGCTTTTTCTACTACGACGTTGAGTTCGTCTTCGTTATCGCAGAATCCGCTGCCAAGTCCTCCCAGCGCGTAAGCGGCGCGGATGATGACCGGATAGCCGAGTTCCCGGGCTGCCCGGCGGGCGTCCTGCGCGTTTTCGACTGCCTGACTGCGAATAGTCTTGATGTTTATTTCGTTTAGCTTTTCTACAAACAGTTCGCGGTCTTCGGTGTCGATGATAGCCTGAACAGGCGTTCCGAGTACGCTGACGTCATATTTTTCGAGTATTCCTTCCTTAAATAAAGCGACGCCGCAGTTAAGGGCAGTCTGTCCGCCGAAAGCCAGCATTATGCCTTCGGGACGTTCCTTTTCCAATACCTTTTCGACGAAAAAAGGCGTGACGGGGAGGAAATAAACCTTGTCGGCAACACCTTCCGACGTCTGCACCGTTGCAATGTTGGGATTGATAAGCACGGTACGGATGCCTTCTTCCTTCAAGGCTTTCAGCGCCTGCGAGCCTGAATAGTCAAATTCGCCCGCTTCGCCTATCTTCAATGCTCCCGAGCCAAGAAGCAATACTTTTTTTATATCTTTTCTTTCCATGATTATTTATGTAACATTTCTACGAATCGGTCGAAAATAAATTCCGTATCTGTCGGGCCGCTGCTTGCTTCGGGGTGAAACTGCGACGAGAAGAACGGTTTCGTCCTGTGGCGGACGCCTTCGTTAGTGCCGTCGTTCATGTTGATGAAAAGCGGCTCCCAGTCGCTGCCGAGCGTATTGTTATCAACCGCGTAGCCGTGATTTTGCGATGTGATATAACATTTGTTGCTTCCCGCCATACGCACCGGCTGGTTGTGGCTGCGGTGACCGTATTTGAGTTTGTAAATAGACGCTCCTCCGGCTTTTGCGAGCAGCTGGTTTCCCATGCAAATGCCGCAGATGGGCTTGTCGCCGCCGAGCGCTTTGCGGATGTTTTGTACAGCCGCGTCGCAGGTGTCGGGGTCGCCGGGTCCGTTGCTGATGAACAAGCCGTCATATTCGATGCTGTTGAAATCGTAATCCCACGGCACGCGGGTTATCACAAGATCGCGTTTTTGCAGGCAACGGATGATGTTGTGCTTCACTCCGCAGTCTACAAGTACGACATGCTTGCGGTCTTTTCCCTCGTTGTAGATTATCTTTTCCTTGCACGATACCTTGTCCACAAAATTTATTTCTTCATAGTTGAACGTCGAAAACTCCCTGTCGGCAGACTGTTCGGCGTCGTCGCCGATGATGATGCGTCCTATCATCACTCCGTGTTCGCGAAGCCGTTTTGTCAGCGCCCGCGTGTCGATTCCGTGCACGCCCGGTATGCCTTCTTCTTTAAGCCATTCGTCGAGCGTTCCGGCGCAATTCCAGTGACTGCACTCATAGCTGTAATCGCTGATGATAAGAGCTTCCGCATGTATGCGCCCGCTTTCCATGAATGACGAGACGCCGCTTGGCAGCATGTTTCTGTTTGGTACGCCGTAATTGCCTATCAAAGGGTAGGTGAGAACCATCAACTGTCCTGCATACGACGGATCGGTTAGGCTTTCGGGGTAGCCGCTCATCGAGGTGTTGAAGACCACTTCCCCCATAACGCCTTTTCCGGCTCCGAAACTGTATCCTTCGTACTTGCTGCCGTCGTCTAAAATTAATGTTGCCTTTGTCGGATTCATTTGTTGTCCTGTTTAAAATATATTTCTTCCATATAGTTTATAAACGCCTGATTGACCATACGCGCGCCTCCCGGAGTAGGATATTTTCCGGAGAAATACCAGTCGCCCCGATGATTCGGACAGGCGGCATGAAGTCCGTCGAGCGTCTGAAATACAATCTCTATGTCCGCCCGAATATCAGGCCCGCTGAGCATTTGGGCTATCTTGCGGGATATGTCCTCGTCGGTGAACGGCTCGTATATCTCTTTTACGTAGTTTATAATCGTCGATCGCGTATGTATCTGCTGTCTCTTGGCTTTGTTGTATGCGTCGATGATGATGTTTTCCTGCCTGCGGTCTTCGAGCAACCCGATTGCCGCCTTGAATGCTATAAATTCGTTCATGCTCGACATGTCGATGCCGTAATAATCGGGGTACCGTATCTGTGGCGACGACGATACTATGATTATTTTTTTCGGATTCAGACGGTCGAGGATGCTTATGATGCTTTGCTTGAGCGTCGTGCCGCGAACGATGCTGTCGTCGATGACTACAAGATTGTCTTTCGCCGGAACGATGCTTCCGTAGGTTATGTCGTAGACGTGAGCCGCCAGACCGTTGCGGCTGTTGCCTTCGGCTATAAACGTGCGCAGCTTGATGTCTTTCAACGCGACCTTTTCATTGCGAATGCGCTGCGACAGTATTTTCCTTATTTCCTCTTCCGTTATCGAGTTGCCTTTTTCCAGAATCTGCGTCGTCTTGAGGCGGTCGAGATATTTTTGCAGTCCTTCCATCATTCCGAAATATGCTACTTCGGCGGTGTTGGGGATGAACGAGAAGACGGTATTTTCGATGTCGCGGTCAATCTTTTCGAGTATCGTCTCAACGAGATTCTCTCCAAGCTGTTTGCGCTCTTTGTAGATGTCGATGTCGCTTCCGCGCGAGAAATAGATGCGCTCGAAAGAGCAGGCGGTGAGTTCTTTCGGCTCAAGTATTTGATTTGTCCTTATCTCGCCCTTGCTGTTTATCAGGATTGCTTCGCCCCGTTGCAGCTCTTTTATGTCGTTTATATCGACGTTCATGACCGTTTGAATAACCGGGCGTTCCGAAGCAAGCACCGCTATTTCGTCGTCATGATAGTAGAATGCGGTGCGTATGCCCCACGGATCGCGTATGGCAAACGATTCGCCGCTGCCGGTAATGCCGCAGATGACATAGCCGCCGTCCCACGTCGATGCGGCTTTTTCTATTACGTTGGACAGGTCGATGTTTTCTTCTATCGCCTGAGTGATGTCGATATTTTTCAGACCTTCGTTTCCGTATTTCTGAAACAGGCGTTCGGCTTCGCGGTCGAGCCTGTGCCCAAGCTGTTCGAGAATGAAGTATGTATCGGAATAATTGCGGGGATGCTGTCCTGTCGACGTTATTTCCTGAAATATCTCGGTGACGTTTGTCATGTTGAAATTGCCGCAAACGGCGAGGTTTCGCGCCCGCCAGTTGTTGCGGCGAAGGAAGGGATGAATGTACGACAGTCCGGTTTTGCCTGTTGTGCTGTACCTGAGATGTCCCATGTAAAGTTCGCCGGCGAAAGGCAGGCTTGTCTTGGCATACAGCGGGTCTTTCAGCAGTTCGGCCGGCGTGTCCTTGAAATTCCGGTACACGCTGTCGAATATCTCGGTGATGGCGCCTGTTCCCGTCGCCCTTTCCCTGAACATGTATTCGTCTCCCGGCCTGGCTTCAATCTTTACGCAGGCAAGCCCGGCGCCTTCCTGTCCGCGGTTGTGCTGTTTCTCCATCAGCAGGTAGAGTTTGTGGAGCGCGTACATCCAGGTACCGTATTTCTTGTGATAGTATTCCAGCGGCTTTAGAAGCCGTATCTGCACAACGCCGCATTCATGCTTTAATGTTTCCATTCTGTTGTTATAGTATTAAAAAAAAACGAACACTTTTTTAAAACAGTGCTCGCCATATATATTTTCGCCGCAATAAGGCAAAACAGCCGTAACCGTGCCGCCATTCAAGTCATTCGGACTAACCGCTATTTTTTTCTCTGTCATAATATACCGTATTTCAGTTACTTGTTAAACGTCGGATTGCTCTTCGGTTTGTAAAATTTTCCGCAAAGGTAACAGTTTTTTTTTACATGCAAAACAAGTACGGCTTATTTTTATGCACTTATTTTTTGGCTGTTTTTTGCTTTCTTACTGTTTTGCGCTATCTTTGCCGCTCTAAAACGCAAAAAAGATGATTGACAAGAATTTGGAAGAAGATTTGTTTTTTCGGAGACGCAGGGTGCAGAAAGCGGTTCACGAAGCCGGAGGCGACGGCATTATGATTACGACCGACGTAAACATATATTATATGACCGGTACGGTTTTCGCCGGATATTATTATCTGCCGGTCGACGACGATCCGGCGATGTTCGTCAAACGTCCCTGCAACCTGTCGGGCGAGCGGCTTTTTCAGATTCGCAAACCGGAACAGATACCCGACATCTTCGCGGCAAACGGCTGGTCGCTTCCCGAAAACATTTTTTTGGAGACGGACGAGATGTCCTACAACGAATGTATGCGGTTGCAAAACGTTTTCCGTTTCGGGAAGATAGATAACGCCAACCGCCTGATGAGCCGCCTGCGGATGATTAAGACGCCGTGGGAGATTGCGCAGTTGAGGATTTCCGCCGGACTTCATGCCGCTACTTATTCCTGTATTCGCGGCTGCTACCGTCCGGGCATGACCGATCTGCGGTTTCAGGCTGAGATAGAACGGCAGATGCGGCTTCACGGCTCTGTCGGAGTGTTCCGTACTTCGGGACCGAACATGAATATTTTTATGGGCAGCGTGCTTGCGGGCAATAATGCCGAAACGCCGTCGCCTTACGATTTCGCTCTCGGCGGCGAGGGGCAGACGGCTTTTTGTCCGGTAGGCGCCAACGGTACGCTGCTGCGGGAAGGCATGGCGGTGATGGTCGATATGGCGGGCAATTATACCGAATATCTGACCGATATGACGCGCGTCTTCTCTATCGGAATGTTGCCCAAACCGGCTTACCGCGCTCATCGCGTTTCCCTCGAAATTCAGGATGCCGTCGAAACGGCTGCCAAACCGGGCGTTTCATGCGCTGCGTTATACGACGTCGCCTGTTCTATCGCGGAGAAAGCCGGTCTTTCCGCGTATTTCATGGGCACAAAGCAACAGGCCAAGTTCGTGGCGCACGGCATAGGTCTCGAAATAAACGAGCCGCCTGTCTTTTCGCACAATTCAAAGGACATTCTTGAGCCGAATATGGCATTTGCCCTTGAGCCGAAGTTCGTTATTCCCGGCGTAGGCGCCGTAGGAATAGAAAACAGCTACATAGTAACCCAAAAAAGAGTAGAAAAACTGACAATCTTTGAAGAAAAGATTATGCCGATCGGGAATTGACGTGTTCTGTTCCGTTATTTCGACCGAAGCAGTCAGGGGAATAATTGACAATGGAATTGTTACCTCCACGTCATGTCGACCGAAGCAACAAGGGAGCGCAGCGGAGACGCCATTGGACGAATGGATATATTTCCTGAAGACGACCGAAATACCGGAAACTTTCACAGCGCCGGGTTTGCCGGAGGCGCGTGAGAAACTTGCTTGCGACAGCTTGGCGCCCGAAGAAAAAAGGATTACATCAGATACATGGATTCAAAGCACTTTGAGGGAAATGCAATGTATGCAGCCAAAGTAGAAGGCCGAAACGAAAGAAATACCGAAATCGTCCTAAACCTCTATGCTATGGACATGGCCATCGACCAAATACACCAAGCGACCACCATACCCCGACCAAATCGAGGAAATCATCAACGGAAAACGTACAATCAATTGACGCCATTGCGTGTCGCACCCCCAAAGTCGGTCGTGCGGATAGCAGAACAATTCTCCGTCTTACGTCAACAAATAAACCATGTAGGCGAAGAAAGCGACCAGCATCACGACGCCTTCCCAGCGTTTTATGACGAGACGTCCGGAGAGGATGCCGAAAAGATAAAGCATGATGCACGAGCCGATCATGACCGAATAGTCCGTCATTGTTATTCCCTCGACTTCGAGCGGGAAGATGGACGAACTCAGACCGAGTATGAAGAGGATATTGAAAATGTTCGAGCCGACGACGTTGCCGATAGCCATGCCGGGATTCTTCTTTATGGCGGCGGCGACGGACGTGGCAAGTTCGGGAAACGACGTGCCGCCGGCAACGAGCGTCAGCGCTATCACCGATTCGCCGACGCCGAAAGCGCGGGCGACAAAAGCCGAGCCTTCGACGAAAATCTGTCCGCCGAAGACAAGCCCCGCCAAGCCGCCAACAATAAAAAGCGCCGATTTCCACGTCTTCATGTTTTTCACTTCGACGGTTTCGTCGGCCACTCCGTTGTGTGCAATCGCGAACGTGTATCCGAGAAATATCAGAAAAAAACAGAGCAGGACAAGTCCGTCGCTCCGGGATATGACGTTCGCCGTAGCGCCGGTAAAAAATACGTCGTTCGCACAGAAGAAAAGCGCCAGCGAACAGAGCAGGCAAAGCGGTATTTCTTTGGCAACAGTGCCTTTCGTCATGCCCAGAGGCACGATAGTCGCGGTGCAGCCGAGAATCAGCAGGGTGTTGAAGATATTGCTTCCCACGACATTGCCGACCGCCATGTCCGGACTGCCCTTGACGGCCGAAATCAGGCTTACGGCCATCTCCGGAGCCGATGTGCCGAATGCCACGACCGTCAGCCCGATGACCAGATTGGATACCTTAAAACGTTTGGCTATGGCAGAAGCGCCGTCGGTCAATGCGTCGGCGCCGATAACTATAAGCGCCAGTCCCGCGACTATGACTCCAACCGCTATCCATATATTTGTTATTTCCATGATTGTAAAATTTTTAATTTGCAAGTTTTTCCGCTTCGCCGAGAGCCGTTGCCAGCGCTTTCAATTCGGCTTTTATCGTTCTCAGATGTTGAACGGCTTTCATTTGCTTCAGGGACGCCGGCTTGTCGTTTTTCAATTTCTTGCGCGCGCCGTCGTGAGTGAGACCGAGGTCGCGCAGGTGATATTGCACCAGTTCCACATCCTTAATATCTTTTTTGGTATAAAAACGAACTCCGCGTTCATTGCGGCGCGGAGTTATCGTGTCCTGAAATTCGCTTTCCCAGTAGCGTAAAGTCGGCTCCGTCTCGTTTAATCGGGCTGCAACCTCTTTTATCGTAAAATACTCTTTTGTCTCCGTCTCCATGACTAATCCATTACCTGACCGTGATTTCTCGAAATCTGCAACATCTTGTCATACTCTTCGGGCGTCATGTCCTTGTAGTAATAATTGGCAGGATTGTCGTGACGTCCCTTGTATATGACTTCGTAATGTACGTGAGGACCCTTTGACCGTCCGGTATTGCCGGAGGTGGCGACAACGTCTCCGCGCGACACTTTCTGACCTACCCGGACTTTATATTTGTCCAAGTGTCCGTATAATGTCTGGTAATCGTAGCCGTGGTCGATTATGATGCAGTTGCCGTAACCCTGTTTCCACGAAGCGTATGCGACGACGCCGTTGCCGGTGGCATATACGTCCGTTCCCACGTGAGTGTTGAAATCCATTCCCGCGTGAAATCTGGGGAGATGGGTAAAGGGATCTATGCGCGTCCCGAAACCGGAAGCCGGATATTTGACGTTCTTGATGGGCTGAATTGCCGGAATGCAAAGCAGCTTGTTCTCCATGTCCTTGCCGAGAGCGATCAGTTCTTCCAGCGAATTGGACTGTATGTACAGCTGCTTTCTGAGAATATCCATCCTTTTGGTCGTCTCTATGACGAGGTCGGAATTGGGCAATCCTTTAAGATATTCATAACGGTTTGAGCCTCCGAAGCCGGATTTCCGTATCGATTCCGGTATCGAATCGGCATTAAAAATGGCGCGGTACAGATTTTCGTCCCTCTGCTGCAAATCTTCAAGGATACTGCTTGTCCGTCCGAGTTCCATCAATAGCAGTTCATATTGCGTCTGAAGCAGTTCATTCTCCTTTTTCAACAACGTTTCCATCGGAGAGTTGAAGAAATACAGGAACGCCAAAAAAGCGACTATGCCGAAAAATATGCTTACGCTCAAATTACGGAGCACGACAAGCGAACGTTCCTTAAAAGAAGGATAAACCCTCTCATATTCAAGCGTCCCTTGATTGTACCGGTAATATGTCTTCCTTAATCTGAAAATACTCATGTAATACTGTCTTCTATAAAATTATCCTGTTAATTGTGCGCAAAGTTAATTATTTGAAGTACTTTTGCAAACTGTTTTCGGATAATTAACAAATAATAAGTAGTAAAACATGCTTACAGCGAAAGAAACAAGAGAATCATTTTTGCGGTTTTTTGCATCTAAAACCCATCATATAGTGCCTTCTGCGCCCATGGTTGTCAAAGGCGACCCGACATTGATGTTTACCAATGCGGGAATGAACCAGTTCAAGGACGTCATACTCGGAAATGCGCCCGTCAGGTACACGCGCGTCGCCGATTCGCAAAAATGCCTGCGCGTGAGCGGCAAACACAACGACCTTGAAGAAGTGGGACACGATACTTACCACCATACAATGTTCGAGATGCTCGGCAACTGGTCGTTTGGCGACTATTTCAAGAAAGAGGCTGTCGAATGGGCCTGGGAATATCTTGTCGATACCCTGCATCTTAACCCCGAACAGCTATATGCGACCGTTTTCGAGGGCAGCCCTACGGAAAAGCTCGAACGCGATAACGAAGCCGCCGCCCTGTGGGAAAAATATCTCCCGAAAGACCATATCCTCGAAGGTAACAAGAAGGATAATTTCTGGGAAATGGGCGATACGGGTCCGTGCGGTCCGTGCTCCGAAATTCACGTCGACCTGCGTCCCGAAGCCGAGCGCAAAGCCGTTTCCGGAGCGATGTTTGTGAACAGAGACAATCCGCTCGTGATTGAGATATGGAATCTTGTGTTCATGCAATTCAACCGTAAAACCGACGGCTCGCTCGACGCTTTGCCTAACAGGGTCATCGATACCGGCATGGGATTCGAGCGTCTTTGCATGGCTTTGCAGGGCAAGACGTCGAACTACGATACCGACGTCTTCCAGCCTGTCATTATTGCCATCGCCGACATGACCGGCTCGAAGTACGGAGCCGATAAACAAAAAGACATAGCGATGCGCGTCATTGCCGACCATATCCGCACGATAGCCTTTTCGATTACCGACGGACAGCTGCCTTCAAACGCAAAGGCGGGTTACGTGATTCGCCGCATCCTGCGCAGGGCTGTGCGTTACGGCTATACTTTCCTCGACCGCAGGGAGGCTTTCATGTACAAACTGCTCCCCGTCCTCATAGATACTATGGGAGCGGCTTATCCGGAACTCGTCGCACAGCAGGAACTTATAGGCAAAGTGATGAAAGAGGAGGAAGATTCGTTCCTGCGCACGCTTGAGACCGGCATCCGTCTGCTCGACAAGATGACGGAAGACGCGAAAAACGCAGGCGTGAAAACGCTCAGGGGCGACGACGCTTTCGCGCTTTACGACACTTACGGCTTTCCGTTAGACCTGACCGAGCTTATCCTTCGCGAGAATGGCATGAACGTCGATATCGAAACGTTCAACGTCGAAATGCAGAAGCAAAAGGAACGCGCGCGTAATGCGGCGGCCGTCGAAACCGGCGACTGGACTGTCGTTTCCGACGGCGATACCCGCTTCGTTGGCTACGACGCCTTTGAATGTGAAACCGGAATCCTGCGCTATCGCAAAATCAAACAGAAAAACAGGGAATTATATCAGATAGTACTCGAAGAAAGTCCGTTTTATGCAGAGATGGGCGGTCAGGTGGGCGATAGAGGCGTACTGATAGCGCCCGACGGCAAAACGACGGATATTATTGATACCAAACGCGAGAATAATCTTCCGGTACATATCGTAACCGAACTGCCTGCCGACGTTACGGCTTCGTTTACCGCCCGCATAAACAGGGAATTGCGCATCCGCTCCGAATGTAATCACTCGGCTACTCACCTGCTCCATGAAGCGTTGCGCGAAACGCTCGGCACGCACGTCGAACAGAAAGGCTCTTTTGTCTCTCCGGAATCGCTGCGTTTTGACTTTTCCCATTTTCAGAAAGTTACCGATGCCGAATTGCGCAAAGTCGAGGAAATAGTGAACGGAAAAATACGCCTTGACTTGCCGCTCGTCGAAAACCGCCATGTACCGATCGCCAAAGCTCGCGAAATGGGCGCAATGGCGCTGTTCGGCGAGAAATACGGAGAGGAAGTCAGGGTTGTGCGCTTCGGCTCGTCCGTAGAACTTTGCGGCGGCACGCATATCCCTTCGACAGGCATGATAGGCTCTATGTACGTCGTTAGCGAAAGCTCCATCGCGGCAGGCGTGCGCCGAATCGAAGCCGTCACGGCCGAAGGCGCGTCAAATCTGTTTTATTTCGCACAAGACGCCATACGCGAACTGCGCGCCATGTTTAACAACGTGCCTAATTTATCCTCGACAATAAAGAAATCTATCGAAGAAAACGCCGAATTGAAGAAGCAAATCACCGATTACGTGAAAGAAAAAGTCGCTTCATTGAAGAAACAGATTTTTTCGCAGGCGGTCGAACGGAATGGCGTTAAACTACTGCAATTCGAGGGCAACGGCAATATTGACGTATTCAAGGACATCGCTTTCCGGATTAAGGGCGAACTGCGCGCCGACGATAAGGTTTGCTTTATTGCGGGCATCGCGGACAACGACAAGTGCGGATTGCTGGTAATGCTTAGCGATGCGCTTGTCGCAGACGGTCTGGACGCCGCCAAACTAATAAAGGCGGGAGCTAAACATATACTCGGCGGCGGCGGCGGACAGCCTCACTTCGCAACGGCAGGCGGCAAAAACAAGGAAGGATTGACGTCCGCTATCGATGCTGTTCTCGATGCGGCGGGACTTCGATAATAAACGGCTATGGTGACAATTACACGTGATATTGCTTACGATTTTGCCTCGTATCTGTCTTCCTGCAAATACGACAAAATATTCGTGCTTACGGATACTAATACCCGCGAGAAATGTCTTCCCGTGCTGGAGCCGGCTTTGACCGGCCGAAACGCGGAATATATTACTATCGAAGCGGGCGACGTCAACAAGAATTTAAATCAGGTG
>JAITPH010000039.1 GCA_031289515.1 Tannerella sp. | reverse complement strand
TAACCGAAAGCAGGAAAGTGCGTCGTTTTAATACAAATTTACTAAATGGGGCGTATCTTTATGATTTATTTCAGTTTACCGGCTAATTATAATCATCCCATTTGTCCCATTTGAGCAGTTCGGCCTGTTTTTGACGCGCCTTATTGACGGACGACTTGTCCTTCGCATTTATACCATACGTTTTTGCGGGAGGCAGTCTCAACTCCGTACCTACGGCTATATTATTGAAATCCTTTATACGGCTTTTGTTATAATCGTATATGTATACCCAGAATACTTTGTCTCCGTAGTGTTCAAGGGCTATTTGCGTAAGACTTGTACCTGCCGTCATGCGGATGCGCTTAGCCGATTCGGTCGCTGTAGTTGCCTTATTGTCGGCGTTTCCGGATGTCGTCGGCTTGGTATCCGTCTTTTTTGTATCGGCGGCTGTATTTTTGTTGTTGGCTGCTGCTTTGTTTTTGTTATCGGCGGTTTGCTGCGTTTCCGGATGAGACGAAAGCCAGTCTCTTACAGGCGGTTTCTCCTGCGTTGTATCGGAGGTTTCCGAATCCGAAGCGTTGTTATTCACGTCTTCCTCCGGCGCTGTCGCCTGCTCCGTATCCTCGTCCGGATTGTCATTTTCCCGAGTCTGCGCATCCTGCGACTGCGTCAAGCCTATCGGCGAGGGCGAAGATATTTCGCTTTCGATATAGGGCTGAGGCTCGGTTTCATATTCCGATTCCACCGCAGCCAAATCTTGTCCCGACTTCAAACGGTTGGATGACAGGAAAGCATACGTACCTATCCCAACTCCCAAGATGACGAGGAGCGACCCCAAAACGACCCATATCCATAGAGGAAGCGATAAAAAGGAAACGTGTTTCTTTTTATCGTTGTCTATCGGGTTTTCTTCAAATACCTCTTCCAATACTTCCTCTTCGGAGATGTTTCCGGAGATGTTTTCCATGTCATAATCGGACGTAACCGTTTCTTCCGCACCGGGAGCAATATATGTATTATATGTATTATCCGCAAAATAGTCGTAATCATCATCCTGTACAGGCTTGACGCTCTCCGGCTCTTCGACGTTCGGCTCTTCGTAGCTGATTTCTTCGACGTCGGCCTCGTATAAGGTTTCCTCTATGATGGTAGCGTTTCCGCCGGTTTCGATATTATATATGTCGGAATCGTCTTTTCCGTAGTCATCTTTTCCGTAGTCGTCGAAATAACTGCGCATAGTCGGCTCGTTATCGTCATAGCCGTTCTGTCTGCCGACCGATACGACTTGTCGTTCGACGACAAGCTCATGACTGAAAGAAACTCTGTCCGGAGTCTTTTCCGAGGTCGTTTCGATAGGCTCGAAGATAGAGAACGGTCGGTTTATGTGGTCTTTGAAATCTTTGTCGGGGATAAACGAAAGTTTGTGATGAGCGGAAATGGTAAAGCGTTCACCTGTCTGGATATGAACGCTTTCACGCTCGCGGACAAGGACAATCTTAAACGTGCCGAAGCCGAGTATCTTCACAGATTTGTTTTTTTCAATACCATGCGTGATGTATGCGGCAAGAGTGTTGATAAACTTCTCTGCCTGTCTGGTATCCATATCTGTTCGTTCAGACAGGAGTTCCGCTAAGCTGTGTGTAGATATGCGTTCAATCATTTTCATCTATTTTCTTTAGATAATCTTTCCATATCTGAGCCGGTTTATATATAGGGGTTAGCTTTGGCGGTATCAAATACCGTTTGCCGTTTGACGGGTTTGCCGTTATGCGTTCCGCTTTCTTTTTTGCTTCGAATTGGCCGATACCGTTAACATTGACGATTCCACCATCCGAAATGGCGTCGCCAATCAACGTGTACAGAACGGACAAGGTATCCAATACTTTGTGCGGAGTCATGTCCATACTTTTAGACAATGCGGTAACTAATTCAATATCTTTCATATAAAAAAATAGAAAAAATAGAACATCTGCTTCGTTATTTCACTGCAAATATACTCATTTATTTCTTCTTGAGCAAAAAAACAACACTTTTTTTTAATTTTTTTTTTTCGTTACTCGATTATGGCTTTCCCATATAGCTCAAAAATGTCTGCTTTTTCGATAAGAACGTCGTAAAAACAGCCTGTTTTCAAGCGTCGTAACTTACTGTCTATCAATACTTCCTGATCTATCTCCGGCGAATCGTATTCAGTTCGTCCCATATAGAAGTCGCCTTCTTTTCGGTCGATGACGGTTTTCAGCGTTTTTCCGATTTTTTTCTCGTTTTCTTCCTCCGAAATCGATTGTTGGAGGTGCATCAGAATGTCAAGTCTTCCTTGTTTGACTTCGTCGCTAATATCGTCTTTGTAGCGGTTATATGAATAAGTTCCGGTTTCGTGGCTGTAAGCAAATGCGCCAAGCCGTTCGAAGCGCGTTTTTTCGACAAAAGCGGTCAGTTTATCGAAGTCGTCGCCGGTTTCGCCCGGATGCCCTACCATCAACGTAGTACGAAGGTGAATACCGGGAACTTCGGCGCGTAAACGATCTATCAGACAGTAAGTTTCTTCTTCGTTTATTTGGCGGCGCATCTTTTTCAACATCCTGTCGCTTATGTGTTGCAAGGCAATATCGAGATATTTGCAGACGTTGGGACGTTCGCGCATCACGCGCAGCAAGTCGAAAGGAAAGTGCGCCGGATATGCGTAATGAAGCCTTATCCATTCCGCGCCGGGTATGTCTGCAAGGCGCTCTACAAGCTCCGGCAAAGCAGGACGGCTGTATAAATCCAATCCGTAGTAAGTCAGATCCTGCGCTATCAGTTGCAGTTCCTTTACTCCCTTGGCTATTAGAAGTTTGGCTTCCGCCACAATGTCGTCGATCGGACGCGAGCGATGTTTGCCTGTTATCAGAGGGATTGAGCAATACGAACATTTCCGGTTGCATCCTTCCGAAATCTTCAGATACGCATAATGAGAAGGCGTAGTAATGATGCGGTCGTTCACCGCTTCGTTGTGATACGACTTGCCTATGTCGCCGATAATTTCCTTCCAGTTGAATTTGCCGTAATAACGGTCTACATGCGTCATTTCTGCTTGCATCTCGTCTTTGAAACGCTCCGACAGACAGCCCATTACGAATAATTTGCCTATACGTCCCTTTTTCTTGGCTTCTTCAAGTCCGAGAATCATATTTATCGATTCTTCCTGCGCGTCGCCGATGAAGCCGCATGTATTGACGATAACTATCTCGCCGTTAACGGTTTCGGGATCGTGGGCTACGGTGTATCCGTTGGCTTTGAACTGCCGCATCAATTGTTCGGAGTCGACCAGATTTTTAGAGCAGCCGAGAGTGATTATGTCTACTTTGTTTTTTCTCATCCGAAGAACAATGCGCGTTCAATTGCCGAACAAAGAATTGACAAACTCCATGCGTCTGAACACCTGTATATCTTCCAGACCTTCGCCCAGACCTATGTATTTGACCGGGATATGAAACTGGTCGGAGATGCCGATTACGACACCGCCTTTGGCCGTTCCGTCCAATTTGGTGATAGCCAGAGCGTTGACTTCGGTTGCGGCGGTAAATTGTTTTGCCTGTTCAAAAGCGTTCTGCCCTGTCGAGCCGTCGAGGATGAGCAACATCTCGTGCGGAGCTTCGGGGATGATTTTTTTCATTACGTTCTTGATTTTTGTCAGCTCGTTCATGAGGTTTATCTTGTTATGAAGCCTGCCAGCGGTGTCGATAATAACCACGTCGGCGTTATTGGCTTTTGCCGAACTCAGCGTATCGAAGGCTACAGACGCCGGGTCGGCTCCCATTTTCTGCCTTATGACCGGCACTCCTACCCTTTCGCCCCAGATTACCAACTGCTCGACGGCGGCGGCGCGAAACGTATCGGCGGCGCCAAGATAGACGCTCAAGCCATTCTTCTTGAACTGATAAGCCATCTTGCCGATAGTGGTAGTCTTGCCTACTCCATTGACGCCTACAACCATTATGACGTATGGCTTGGCGTTGCCGGGCAAAGCGAAACTTTCCGCGTCCTGCGAATTGTTTTCCATCAACAGGGCGGCTATCTCCTCGCGAAGCAATTTTGCAAGTTCGTCGGTCGTGACATATTTGTCCGATGCGGCGCGTTTCTCGATGCGCTTGATTATTTTTAGCGTCGTTTCGACGCCTACGTCCGACGATATAAGTACATCTTCCAGATTGTCAAGCACATCGTCGTCTACCTTGCTCTTTCCGACAATTGCGTGAGTAATCTTTGAAAAAACGCTTTCTTTCGTCTTTGAAAGCCCTTTGTCTAACGTTTCCTTTTTCTCTCTGCTGAAAAATCCGAATATTCCCATCTATATTTCTTTTGCATATAACCCCACAAAGGTAATACTTTTTCTTTGAATTTTCAAATCGATTTTTTAATCCATCCGATTTTTATAGTCTTCATAAGTATATGTACGAAGGATTTCAAGGGCGCCGTCTTCGCTTATGAACGCTATCGAAGGATGCGGTATGCCGTTGAACATCGTCGTCTTGACCGTCGTGTAATGAATCATGTCTTCGAAAATTATTTTATCTCCGATCCGCAAAGGGCGTTCAAACGACCAATCGCCCATGAAATCGCCGCTCAGACAGCTACATCCGCCTATCCGGTATACGTTTTCTTTATTTGATTTGGCTCCGCGAATTACAGGTTTGTAGGGCATCTCAAGGCAATCGGGCAAATGGCACGAAAACGAGGCGTCGATGATAGCCGTTCTGACGCCTCTGTTTTCGACTATGTCTACGACCGTTGTCAGCAGGTATCCGGTTTGCCAAGTAAAAGCGCTGCCCGGTTCAAGTAAAACTTTAAGGCTTGGATATTTTGCTTTGAATGACTTCAGCAATGTTATAAGATGCTCCGTATCATAGCCTTTGTTTGTCATAAGATGACCGCCTCCCATGTTCAGCCATTTTATTTGTCGAAGAAACCTGCCGAAGCGCTGCTCGACAACCGCCAGCGTTTTCTCCAAATCGTATGACGAAGATTCGCATAGCGTATGAAAATGCAAACCTTCGACGCCGTCGGGCAAGCTGTCGCCGAGCAGCGATTCGACTATTCCCATGCGCGAGCCGGGCGAGCAGGGATTATACAAATCCGTTGCTACAACAGAATATTCGGGGTTTATACGCAAGCCGCACGAGATATTATTTCCGGCAGACCGCACCGACGGATAAAACCTGTCGAACTGCGAAAGCGAATTGAACGTGATATGGCTGCTGTACCGCATGAATACAGGAAAGTTCTCTTCCGTATAAGCCGGAGAATACGTATGAGCAAGGCTTCCCATCTCTTCCAAGGCGAGCCGCGCTTCGTTGACGGAGCTTGCCGTCGAGCGAAAACCGTATTCCCTGAACAGGGGAAACGTCTTCCATAAGGCAAATGCCTTGAACGCAAGTATTATCTCTATCTCCGCACTTTCCGCGACGCTTTTTATTAATGCAAGATTACGGCGTAGCGGCGATTCTTCTATTACATAACAGGGCGAAGGAATGTTATTGTCAATCATATCACTTTCAGTTTTGCGAATTTGAGTAATAGATTTTTCTGTCCGGAATTATCGAACAAAACCGTTGCTTTTGCATTGTCGCCTGTTCCTTCCAATTCAAGTATTTCTCCTCTGCCGAAGATATAGTGCTCTACTTTGTCGCCTGCTTTCAGCCCGAACGCCGACGTTGGCTTTTCCGGTGGATTCGTATCGGCGTCAATCTTTTTCAAATTCTTATTGTCCGATGGCTGCGTAAACGGAATGGACGGCTGTCTTCGTGCGGCGGCGATTGATGCGTTTCTCTCCGGATATTCCGCCTTTCGCGTCGGCAACTCGACGGTCTCCGCGAAATTCAGATATTTTTCTTCTATATCGCAAAGGAATGAACTTGGCGTAGAGCGGTTGGTCTGACCGTTACGAAAGCGATTTTTCGAATATGTGATGATGCAGTTTTCTTTTGCCCGCGTTATGGCAACGTAAAACAGACGGCGTTCTTCTTCAACAGCGCGCGGATTCTCTATCGACATTTGTGAAGGGAACAGGCCGTTTTCCATGCCTACGATGATAACGTTCTTAAATTCAAGCCCTTTGGCTGCATGGACGGTCATCATCGTTATCTTATCGGTATTTTCATCTTTATTGTTATCCTGATCGGTCATCAGCGATACTTCTATCAGAAAATCCGTCAGCGAGATGTTCTCCGAGCCTTCTGCCTGCCTGACATTTACAAAATCGCTCATCGCCTTGATCAGTTCCTTTACGTTATCCAGCCGGCTTGTGCCTTCTACCGAAATATCGTCGTTGAGAATGTTTGCCAGACCGCTGTTTTTCATCACATACATGGCTAATTCCGCAACCGACATTATTTTGTTTTGCTCCTGAAAATCTTCCATCATAGCCGTGAATTTCAGAATCTT
Source organism: Tannerella sp. (assembly GCA_031289515.1). GTDB lineage: Bacteria > Bacteroidota > Bacteroidia > Bacteroidales > Tannerellaceae > Tannerella. The sequence continues at coordinate 4,079 of JAITPH010000039.1, read as the reverse complement.
TAATTCTGTTCCCTTATTTATCGGAACAGAATACTGTTCGGGCGACAAAATGACGCTCCACAGACTGACATTTGCCGTGACTGCGGCGCTAACGAATTTATCGACGGTAGTATCGCCGATTCCGCGTACAGGATAATTAATTATGCGTTTAACCGATTCTTCATCGTTCGGATTGACAATCAGGCGCATATATGCTATTATGTCTTTTATCTCTTTGCGCTGATAAAACGACTGCGAGCCGTAGACATTGTACGGTATCGCGTTTTTTCGCATTATCTCCTCCAGTATGCGCGACTGGGCGTTTGTGCGGTATAGAACGGCAAAATCTTCGTAAGAATAATCGTTGCTCAGCATCATATCCTTTATCAGAGACGAAACAATATATGCTTCCTCATAGTCGGAATATGACTGTAATACCTTGATTTTACTGCCCTTATCGTTCTCGGAGTATACCGTCTTCCGTATCTGTTCAGTATTGTTTTTTATCAGGCTGTTTGCCGCGTCTACAATGTTTTGCGTCGAGCGGTAGTTGCGTTCGAGTTTGAAAATCTTGCAATCGGAGTAATTTTCCTGAAAACGCAGCATGTTGTCAATATTTGCACCGCGAAACGAATAGATGCTTTGAGCGTCGTCGCCTACGACAAAGATGCGCTGACGCTTCTCGCAAAGACGCTTTACGATGAGATGCTGGGCAAAATTCGTGTCCTGATATTCATCGACAAGCACGTACCGGAATTGTTCCTGATACTTTGCCAATACGTCGGAATGGTCGCGAAAGAGGATATTCGTCTGAAGCAATATCTCGTCGAAATCCATAGCGCCCGCATTCAGACAGCGATTCTGATACCGTTTGTATATCTCGTAAGTTTCAGGCACGTTGCTTTTTCCGTCGTATTTCCGAATATTTTCATTATTCCTGTATGCGTTCCACGTCATCAAAGAGTTCTTGGCGTTCGAGATGCGGCTCTGTATCATGCCCGGACGATAGGTTTTGTCGTCCAGCTGAAGTTCCTTTATTATTGCCTTGACAAGATTTTTTGAATCTGCCGCGTCGTATATGGTGAAATCCGGAGCATAGTCCGTATGTTCGGCTTCGCGGCGAAGTATGCGGCTGAAAATCGAATGAAAAGTTCCCATCCAGAGATAGCGCGTTACATATTCGTCCGTCACCGAAGCTATGCGCTGCTTCATTTCGCGAGCCGCCTTGTTGGTAAATGTCAGCGCAAGTATCGTATGAGGCTGATAGCCGCTATTGAGCAAGTGGGCAATCTTGTATGTCAAAACGCGCGTCTTGCCGGAGCCTGCGCCTGCCACTACGAGCGTCGGCCCGTCTTCATACAGCACGGCTTCCCGCTGACTGTCATTTAGTTGATTCAAATAATCGTTCACGCGCTGATTCTTTCTTTAAAATCTTCCGAATATATAATTGTAGCCTTCTTCGCTTCGTAGAGCAAGGCGTTTATTTGTGACGTCGGTAACCGTGAACGAGCGTGTTCGCTGCGTCCAGTCTATGTGATCAAAGTATGCTTCATTATTCAGAATGACAGACATGACGTCGTCGGTCTGAGTTCGCATACCGTAAAGTATTATGAAAGTATCCTGTTGCGGGATGTAGAATTGAAGCGCAAAAACCGATTCGGACTGAAAATTATACCATACCGTATCGACAGCCGTTGTCGTGCCGTCCTTTTCAACCGTCTTCAATTGCCATTTGCCTTCAATTTTCGGGTCAAAAAAGCCTTGACATGAAGATAGAAGCATGATAATGAAGAAAATAAGATATGAATTTTTCATATTGACATAATTTTTTCGAGTGCAAATTTACGATTTTTATTACGAATTATATACAAGCATAAGGCATTTATTACAATCAAACGACAGACGCAGCCGATTATTGTTATGTATCAGGAAAAAAGGCTCTTTGTAAGGGGATTTTGTCTTGTGATGAACAGGACACCATCCCATACTGTAACGGATGCAATGCTTCGTGTACATCAGGGCTTTTCCGGAATTGCTTCTATTTCCGTCATTGCGAGGTACGAAGCAATCCAGATCATTTATAGTCAGTGGATTGCTTCGCAAGCTCGCAATGACGGAAGTTTCCCTGTCTTTCTCGAAAGTCTCAACTCCATGAAGCCGGTAAAATTCTTCAGCATTGCGATTGAAGACATTCGCGGTATAATCGAGCGATTTGGCCGGATATTCCGCCTTATTGTCATAGACCGATTTTTTCGCATATCGGCGGGAATAGCGCATCCGGCGGACGGAGATTAGTTTGTCGACGGCATCGCGACGCATCTCATTGAGCAAGGACGAAGGCACAAAGAAATTTTCCGATGTCGATATAAGTATTTCCTTTGCTTCAAAAGGCGTATTTCCGAGTTTTCCGAGTTGCGTTCTTATATTTTCGTTTTGAGGTTTACGCGCCGTTTCTTTGTCGAACGGACGTACGATGGTAACGCGCGCATCCGATTCGTCCGTCATTGTAAGAACGAATCCATCGGGATAATCGCCCCACTCTACCGTCGCGTCAATCTTGCGTTCAGCCGACGGCCGCTCCAGAATCGTTTCAAAAACCTGATCATAATTCCTGTATAATTGCATTTTAGGCTTTATATCAGGCATTTTATGCGGAAAGATTCGGTTTGCCTCGGCGCGGTTTACCCTCATGCCGTCTAAAATGCCTTTCATATTGAAGTATACCAGTCCGTCGCCGTTGTGTACAGGCTTGAATCCGGCTATGGTAAACGAATTTCCTTTTACTTCCTTGGCGACGCCGATATATTCGCCTATAGATTTGGGTGTGTCGAAAGAGGTGATTTCAGCATTGCGTCCGTGCAGAAAATATGAAGTGAAGCTACGGTTAAAACTCTTTTCCGGCTGCGGCTCGAATGTAAAAGAGGAATGACCTGCCGAACTGCGATAAAATAACGGATTCTTCGCAAATATACCATCCAATCGCTTCCGGTAATATGCCGTAATATTTTTCACATAAGAGACGTCTTTCAGCCGCCCTTCGATCTTGAACGATGAAATGCCCGCCTGCATCATTGCTTCGAGGTCGTCCGCGCGATTCAGGTCTTTGAGCGAAAGCAGATGTTTGTTTTCGACGATGCTTTTTTCGTCGGCGTCGACCAGAGAATACGGCAGGCGGCAGCATTGGGCGCACTCGCCGCGGTTTGCGCTCCGTCCGTTGAGCGCCTCGCTAAGGTAACACCGACCGCTGTAACTGACGCATAATGCGCCGTGTATGAATGCTTCGAGCGTTGCGTCGGGCGTGTATTCGGCTATCGTCGCCATCTCGTCGAGCGATAACTCGCGCGCAAGGATGATTTGTGCAAAACCCGCATCATGGAGGAATCTGACTTTTTCCGGCGTGCAGTTATCCGTCTGCGTGCTTGCATGAAGCGGCACAGGCGGCAGGTCGAGACGCAATATGCCCATGTCCTGAATAATAACGGCGTCTGCTCCGGCATCGTATAAACAGCGAATTAATCGCTCTGCTTCAGGAAGTTCGTCATCCGAAAGTATAGTATTGAGAGCTACGCGCACGCGAACATTATATATATGCGCAAAATCGCAAAGGGCGCGTATATCGTCGATGGAATTACCGGCGGCTTTGCGTGCGCCGAACTTCGGCGCTCCGATATAAACGGCGTCGGCACCGTGGCGAACAGCTTCCATGCCGCAATTAAGGTCTTTTGCCGGAGCAAGCAATTCGATTGGACGCGCTAAAATCATAAATCGCCAAGATTCATGATGTCTTCTCTCCGGAACGGCGTTTCCTGATATACGTAATAATTCAACCAGTTGTTAAAAAGCAGGTTAGCATGTCCACGCCACCTTACTAACGGCGGTTTTGACGGATCGTCGTCTTTATAATAATTTTCGGGAACGGTAATGGGCAATCCTTTCTTCAAATCGCGAACATATTCGTCGTTAAGCGTACCGGGCGAGTATTCGGAATGACCGGTGATAAAAATTTCCCGACCTCCGCGCGCCATAATCATGTATACGCCTGCTTTTTCGCTTTCCGAAAGCAGTTTTAGTTCGGGGATTTTCAGGATGTCTTCGCGGCG
>JAITPH010000033.1 GCA_031289515.1 Tannerella sp. | reverse complement strand
TTTTTTTGCAGAAATATTAATATTTTTTTCGCTTTAAGCGTTTCTTTAATCGTTTTATTATACCCCCTCCCTTATTTTTGCAGCGACATTGACGAATAGAAAGGTTTCATCATATCGTACCGTGAAAAAAGAACAGCGTACCGTGAAGAAATCGACTATGGATAGATGTATAATTAATGTTTTACAATTTAATAATTTTTACTATGCAATTCACTATTCTGAAAAACAAGAATCTCTCGAGCCGCATGAAATTCATTTTTCTGCCGCTGAGTTATTTTTTCCTTATGGCATTGCTTTCAGGATGCAAGGAAAACGAGTTTCCGGTGTCGCCATTGCCGGAAACATTTGAAATGATCCCTCCGAGTGACGTGAGCCTGCTCACTGCTTCGCCCGGAGATGCGAAAGTCTCGCTTAAATGGGGACCTCCGCCGGAAACTGACATCGTGGCCATCCACGTGAAGAATCTGAACAACAATCAGGAGAAGAAACTCGACGGCAGCGCCGGAGATGTTGAATTTACGGCTCTAACCAATTTCGAGACGCAGAACTTCGTCGTCAAAACGGAAAACAGCAAGGGACTGCTCTCCTACGGAGCCAAAATCGCATCCATTCCGTTCTCTACCGACGCGGTGAAACCCGCTACGGTCACAGACCTTATGGGATTCAAGCTCAACGAGACTTCCGCCCTGGCAACCTGGACTAACCCGGCCGACGCCGATCTCGCGCAGATTGTCGTCACTCTGGGAAACGAATCCGTCACCGTCGGCCGCGAAAGCACTTACTCGATTATCAATGGCAACGTAAGTCTCGGTCTGAAAGTAACGGCAGTCGATTTCTCCGGAAACAGGTCTGAGATAGTCGAGACGGCCGTCGACAAGGACATGGTCAAAATATCCGGCTCGGACGACGGCGTAGACGAAACCGTCGAAATGGCTCTCGATCCGTCGGTATCGATCATCGACCAGTACCGCATTTCTTACGGCGACGTTCAGGACGTCATACCCATTACCCAGAGCAGCTACTCCATTCCGTTGAGCGCGTTGCGTCTGATATGGCTGAATCCTGTCAAGGTAGGGCTTATTTCCGGCGGACAGTTAGTTACCGAGTACAATTATGCGGCTCACAACGACATTCCCGGAACGATCCGCGCCGCTTTCTACGACAAGTCGGAAGGCAGCATCAACATCGAAGGCGGAGACAACAAGACCAACATCGGCAGCCTCTCCGACGGCACAACCACATGGTACAACGTGAACATTAAGGAGACAGGCCTCTACAGCGTAATAGCATACGAGGCGCGTCCCAATCCGTCGGCCAGGTATGAAGTCTATCTGGACGACGTGCTGCGCGGAACAGGCGAAGTAGGCGGAACAGGCGGCTGGAGCAACTTCGAGCCGTTCCCCGGTCCGACCGATCTCGAATTTGAAGCCGGACTGCATGTGATAAAGATCGTGTTTCTTAATGGAGGAGCAAACTATGAAAAATTCCTTTTTACTAAAAACTAAAAAATGTATCGTATGAGACCTCTAAAAATAAATTATCTATTCTTTTTGGGTTTGTTTCTGGCCGTATGCTCGATAGCGTCGGCGCAGGAAAAGAAAATAACCGGCGTCGTCTACGATGACGAACAGTTCACCCTGCCGTCGGCAATCGTAAAGGTAGCCGGCAAACAGACGGCGGAAGTAACCGATATTAACGGCAAATTCTCCATCACCGCCGGCGATAACGATACATTAATAGTATCTTATCTGGGATATTTGGATTCGAGAGTAGCCGTCAAGGGCAAAACGTATATTGCCGTAACGCTTTCTTCGGACGCCAAGACGCTGGAAGAAGTCGTCGTAGTCGGCTACGGACAGCAGAAGAAGGCTTCCATCGTGGGCGCCATCTCGCAGGTATCGACCAAGGAGTTGCAGCAAAGCCCGGTGGCGAACGTGTCGAACGCGCTTGCAGGACGGCTTCCCGGCTTGATAACCGTGCAGCGTACGGGCGAACCCGGCAACGACATGGCGCAGATGTACATTCGCGGCGTCAGTACTTACGGCGGCGACAAGAATCCGCTCGTTCTGGTGGACGGTATCGAACGTGACATACGCCTTATGGACGTGTCCGAAATCGAATCCATCAGCATCCTGAAGGACGCATCGGCAACCGCAGTCTACGGAGTGCGCGGCGCCAACGGCGTCGTCCTCGTAACGACAAAGAGGGGTATGGTGGGAAAAACGCAAATCTCGCTTTCGGTGGACGCCGGTTTTCAAGCGCCCACACGAATGCTGAAGAACGTAAATTCGTATGAAATGGCCATTCTTACAAACGAAGCTCTCGTCAACGACGGACTTTCGCCCAAATTCTCGCAGGAAGACCTCGACGGATTCCGTACCGGAAGCAATCCGTTCCTTTATCCGAACAACGACTGGTTTGCAGAGAGCCTGAACGATTACGCTCTCATGGAACAGTACAACCTGACGGTAAGGGGCGGCGTCGAAAAGGCAAAATACTTCGTGGCCGCAAACGTCCTCAATCAGGGCGGACTTTACAAGTACAGCGACTACAACGACCAGTACAATACGAACGTCAGCTATACGAAGTACAATTTCAGGAGCAACCTCGACTTGCAATTGAGCAACATCATTTCGGCAAAGCTGAATCTGGCGGGCGTAATAGGAACACGCCACCAGCCGAATCAGGGCGCAAGCGAAGTGTTTGAACGCCTGCGCATCTCAAATCCCGACCGCGCTCCGATACGAAACCCGGACGGTACGTGGGGCACGCGCGAAAAAGGCAATTTCAATCCTCTGGCAAATATCGTCGACGCCGGTTACAGGGATTCCAAGGAAACGGCTATTCAGGCTACTCTCGGCTTCCGCGCCGACCTGGCTGCAATAACGCCCGGACTTGCCCTTAACGTCGACTATTCGTTCGACTTCAACAACACTTACGACAAGTCGTATACGAAAGGCATCGAATTTTGGGAGTTCTACGAAGACGGCACCTACGGTCTGTTCTCCGAAGGCGGAAACCTCGGTTTCGGCGACAATCTGGCTACCTACACAAGCCAGTACGTGTTCGAGCCTAAGCTGGATTACATCCGTACCTTCAACGAGATACACGAATTTACCGGTCTGCTCGTTTTCAGCATGCAGGAATACCTCCGCAAGGGAGGCTCTCTGGAACGGCTTCCCTACCGCCGGGTAGGCGTTGCGGCAAAGGTTACCTACGGATACAAAAGCAAGTATCTTGCCGAAGTGAACGCCGGTTATAACGGATCAGAAAACTTCGCTCCCGGTCACCGTTTCGGTTTCTTCCCTTCATTCTCCGCAGGATGGGTCGTTACGGAAGAGGATTTCGTTCCGGCAACCCGGCTTGTCGACTATTTCAAGGTCAGAGCGACATTCGGTCTGGTCGGAAACGATAAAATCGGCGGCGACCGCTTCCTCTACGAAAGTCTTTGGGAAAGCGCGGGCGAAGCCGTCTACGGCACGACAAGTCCGAGAGGAGCAGGCGGCGGCACGCGCGAAAAACGTATCGGCAACGACCTCCTCACATGGGAAACGGCGCAGAAATTCAATCTCGGTTTCGACAGCCACCTGTTGAACAACAAGTGGGACATAACGGCCGACTTCTTCTATGAAACAAGAAGCGACATCCTTTCGACGGTCAATATCGTGCCCGGCACGTTCGGCGGTCCTGCAATCATGGCGAACGTAGGCTCGGTCGAAAACAAGGGACTTGAAGTCGAAACGCTGTACAGAGGCAAGGTAGGCAGCAACTTCCACTATTTCGCGGGAGGCACGTATTCATACGCCAGAAACAAGGTGATAGAGATGCCCGAAGCGCCCCAGGCCTACGATTATCTTTACTCGACCGGACAGCGTGTCGGACAGCCTTTCGGTTACATAGCGATGGGAATATTCCAGACCGACGAGGAAGTGCTTCGCAGTCCGTCCCAGCAGGGTCTGACACTGAAGGCAGGCGACGTGAGATACAAGGACATCAACGGCGACGGTATCGTGGATACCAACGACCGCCATGCAATCGGATTTACCGACGTGCCCGAAATGTTTTACAGCATCAAGTTCGGATTCGACTACAAGCGTTTCGACCTTAGCTGTCTGTTTCAGGGCGCTGCAAACGTAACGTACAACTTCAACAATCCGCTCAACATGCCTTTCTGGAACGAGAACAATACTCCTCTGGCAGAGTGGATGGACAGGTGGACACCCGAAAACAGGACGGCACGCTATCCGAGAATATCTTTCGCACGACCAAACAACAACAACTACGAAAGCTCTACCTTCTGGCACAGAAACGGCAACTATATCCGCTTCAAGAACTTTGAAATAGGATATACCATACCCGAATCGTTCATCAGGAAAATAGGCGCCGAAAACGCCCGCCTCTACATGAACGGCATGAACCTCTTTACATGGACCAAAGTGCCTGTATACGACCCCGAAAATACCGGCACAAGATATCCTCTCATGCTGGTCGTTAATACCGGTATCAGACTAACTTTTTAATATTTGAGATATGAAACGAATATATTTAATATTGATAATAGCAATCCAACCGTTCATATATAACAGTTGCGATTATTTGGAAAAGCCCGCAAGCGATGACATTACCATCGACATGGCTTTCGAGAACGTGATAACAGCCAAACGGGTATTGAACAACCTGTACTGGGAGGTGCGACAGGCTGCCTACACACTTCATTCGCGCCGTATTCCCTACGCTACCGGATGCGACGACGCAATTGCCGGTTATTCCATCTGGGGCAACAAGTTCCACGAAGGCTCGTGGACGCCGGACGATAGCCGCGGCGACGGCGACGCTTCCGAAAACACGCCGCCTACGGTCAATTTCTGGAACAACACCTATAAACGTGTCCGCAGAGCCAACCTGTTTATGGAAAATCTCTACCGCGCAAAAGGCGACGAGACCGAGAAAACGCTCCTTATGAGTGAAGCACGCTTCCTCCGCGCTTTCTATTATTCGGAACTTATCAGACGTTTCGGCGGAGTGATTATTCTGGAAGCATCGGTTAATCCGGACGACTATTCGGCGCTGACGAATCAGGAACGCAGCACTTACGCGGATTGCATTGACTGGGTTGTCAAGGAACTCGACGAAGCGGTCAAGGAACTTCCCGAAGTGCGCGTCACGTCGGAAGTGGGACGCGCGACGAAAGCCGCCTGCTACGCCGTAAAAGCCCGCCTGCTGCTGAATGCCGCCAGCCCGCTTTTCAATACCGACTCGCCTGTTCTGCCGGATTATACGCCGATACATTATTACGGCAATTACAGCAGGGAAAGATGGAAAGCAGCGGCCGACGCTTGCCGGCCGATAATGTCGATGACGCAAAACTACGGTCTTGATCAGGAAATATACGACCAGGGAAATCCCGAATCTTTCGACAACTATTTCAAACGTTTCTCGAACATCTTTTTCAAGGTGGGACGCGAATCGGTTTGGATCGTTCATCCGGAATATGAATGGGACGGTCGCATGGTGCCTTTCTACAACCGTGCGGCTCAGGGATGGAACTGGGTAAATCCGACGCTCGAACTTGCCGAACAGTTTGAAATGTCTAACGGCAAAATGCCTTCGGATCCCGATAGCGGATACGACTTCAGCAAATCGGGCGAAAATCGCGACCCGCGCTTCAAGGCTACCATTTCATATCCCGGCTCGGTATACGTCAGATACAGTTTCCTGCCCTGGATAGGAGGCTCGGCAAGTCATCTCGAAAGCCAGAAAACAGGCTTGTGCATCCAGAAATACTGCGACGAGGAATTTAACGCTTCCGTTTCGGGTCTTGTCGTCAGGCGCAATGTCACACACTTGTTCAGATATGCCGAGATACTGCTGATATTTGCCGAAGCGACGAACGAATACAGCGGTCCTTCAGCCGAAGTATACGACGCCGTCAACTCCATCCGCGCACGTGTGGGCATGCCTCCTCTGCCGGCCGGACTGAGTCAGGACGAGATGCGACTGAAGATTCAACACGAACGCCGCGTCGAGCTTGCCTTTGAAGATCACCGCTTCTTCGACGTGCGCCGCTGGCGAATCGCCGAAGAAACTCAAAACGGATACCTGCACGGATATGACGTCACTAAAGGCGAAAATACCGGATTCTATACCCGCGTGACGGTCGGAAACCCGACGCGGTTTGAGAAAAGGCATTATCTCTATCCGCTCTCTACTCAGGAAATATTGTTAAATCCCGCCCTGCAACAAAATCCGGGCTGGCCAAGATTAGGTAATTAATAAATAGAAACATCATGAAACAGATACTTAAAAAATATGTTTTTCTTATTTGCATATTGATTGGCGCTACCGCCTGCGAGAAACCGGAAGAAGGCATCTCGACACAGTTGAGCGTTAATGCCGATATAGTGAGATTCAGGATTTATCAGAATCAGAATATTTATTTTGACGGAACGATAGATGAAACTACTATTCGGGTGAAGATTCCGGCCGATTTCGACAAGACACGGATACATCCGGAAATACTGCTTTCGTTCGGAGCCGTCGTCAGTCCGGCTTCCGGAGAAGCGCAGGACTTCTCAAATCCGGTGAATTACACCGTTACATCAGAGAACAGGGAGGTAACAAAAACTTACCAGATAATAGTCAACAACTAAAAAAACAATTATTATGAAACGATTATTGATATTTTTTACAATCTCACTGTTTTGCTTCTCTTGCGAGAATGAACGGATAGAGATGATGCCTCCATACGTGTTTTTTGTGAACGACATTGACTATTACGTCATGGACGGCGACAATGCCAATCCTGTGCCGGTAACGGTCAAAGGCTCCATGTCGGCCGAAGGATTTCTCGAATCCATACGGTTGGGCGATCAGGCTATCGGAATTGACAGCATCGGCGACGAGACGCGCTTTATGTTCTCGCTTGAAGTCGATATTAGGGGACGGTCGCCGTTTGACCTCGTTTTCTCCTGTACCGACAAGCTGGGAAATGTGGACGAAAAGCCGTTTCATTTCCTTGCATCCGAAGCTGTCGACCTGTATACGGTTACGCTCGGAGCGCAGAATAACAGCAATTACGGATTTTATTTTTCGTTTACCGACCGTAAAGTCTATTCTGTAGCCGAATTTGCGGACAAGAAGGACGACGACGGCTTCTGCTACGGCTTCAACATATCGAAGAGCGTTCCTCTGTTCGTCTCTCCGACGGAGCTTGCGAGGCAGTCCATCATCAGTCAGACAGGCAACAAGGTGAGCAGCTTTTGCGGAATCGTGGCCGTCAACAACGTGACGTTCAACAAAACCGAATTTGACGCAATCCGAAACGACGCCTTCATGCGAAACCTGAACGGATCGGAATATGGAACGTTTGCCTTCAATCAGATTGAGGCAGGCAGGTCATATCTCATAAAGTCGAGCGCAGGCAAGCGGGGAGTAGTATATGTACAAAAGATAGAATCCGGCGTTGCCGGCTACGTAGAGCTACTGATTAAACTTCAAAAATAATTTTTCGTCACTGACATTTTTCCCCTGTCACTGACCATTCTTTCCGTCATTGCGAGAAACAAAGCAATCCACAAATAATACCGGTTCTCTCCGGATTGCTTCGTAAACTCGCAATGGCGGAATTTTTTGTTTTCAAAACCCGGACACAAGAAATATTGAT
>JAITPH010000280.1 GCA_031289515.1 Tannerella sp. | reverse complement strand
GCGCTTCCGCCGACGCGCGATACGGAGATGCCGACGTTGATAGCCGGACGAATACCCTGATTAAACAAATTGTTTTCGAGGAAAATCTGTCCGTCGGTGATAGAGATTACGTTCGTCGGGATGTAAGCCGAGACGTCGCCGGCCTGCGTTTCGATGATAGGCAGCGCCGTAAGCGAGCCGCCGCCCCTGACTTTGCCCCTGAGACTTTCGGGCAGGTCGTTCATTTTCTCTGCCACGTCCTGCTGGTCGATTATTTTGGCAGCTCTTTCGAGGAGGCGCGAATGAAGATAGAATATGTCGCCCGGATAGGCTTCGCGACCGGACGGACGGCGCAACACAAGCGACACTTCGCGGTACGAAACGGCCTGTTTCGACAGATCGTCGTAGATGACGAGCGCATGGCGTCCGGTATCGCGGAAATATTCGCCGATTGCAGCGCCCGCAAAAGGAGCGAAGTACTGCAAGGCGGCAGGGTCGGAAGCCGTAGCCGCGACAACGATTGTATAGTCCATCGCTCCCTTTTCGTGCAGCGTATTCACAACCGATGCCACCGTCGAGCCTTTCTGACCGACGGCAACGTAGATACAGTAAACCGGGTCGCCTTTCTCGAAGTTCGACCGCTGGTTTATTATCGTATCGATAGCGATAGCCGTTTTTCCGGTTTGGCGGTCGCCGATGATAAGTTCGCGTTGCCCTCTGCCTATCGGAATCATGGCGTCGATAGCCTTGATACCGGTCTGAAGCGGCTGGCTGACCGGCTGGCGGAAAATCACTTCCGGCGCCTTGCGTTCGAGCGGCATACGGAAACGTTCGCCTTCGATAACGCCCTTGCCGTCGAGCGGCTCGCCGAGCGGGTCGATAACACGTCCGAGCATGCCTTCGCTCACGTCGATAGCGGAGATTTCTTTTGTCCGCTTGACGGTAAAGCCTTCCTTTATCTTGTCGGTAGCTCCCAGAAGAACAGCGCCCACGTTATCTTCTTCGAGATTCATCACCACTCCGCGTATGCCGTTTTCAAATTCCAGCAGCTCGTTGGCTTCGGCGTTGTGAAGTCCGTATATGCGGACGACGCCGTCGCTCACTTGCAGCACCGTGCCTACTTCGTCGAACGTCATCTTGACGTTTATCTTCTCAAGTTGCATCCTGAGAACTTCCGATACCTCGCTTATTTTGATATTGTCTGTCATGTTTGTTTAAATAATTGATTTGTTTAGTTGCGTCAGCCGCCGACTAATCCGGTCAAGTTGACCCTTGACCGAAGCGTCGATGCGCAAGTCGTTCAGTTGAAAAATAAAACCTCCGCCTATCGAAGGGTCGATGCGATTGGAAAATTCCACTTTGCCGCGCGTTTCCGATTCGGAGATGCCGCGCAGCCTGCCCAACGCTTTGCCCGACAGTTTTTTTGCCGAGACGAGATGAACGACGCTGATATTTTTTTTCTTCCTGTATATCATTTGATAGCTTAGCGTAATCATCTCAAGAGCGTCGCATCTGTGATTGCCGACCACAAGGCCGATGAAGTCGAGATAAGACTGTTCGGCGTTTTTGCCTGTTGCATTTCCGAGCAGTTCCATCTTGTCCTTTCCGGAAATCAGCGGCGATTTGATGCTCTCTTTCAGCGCAGGGATATTGTGCAGCAGAGAGGCAAGTATCTCCATGCGGTGATACAGGAGCGTTTCCTCGCCCAGATTTTGAGCGTGGAAATACAGCGCTTTGGCATATCGTTTTGAAATCAGACCTTCGTTCATATCGTTACGGTTTTCAGTTTCGCGAGGCTTCGGAAGTTTCAATTTCGTCGATGAGTTGCGAAATCAGGGCGTCGTGATTATCCTGACTGTCGAGTTGCCGTCGCAGTATTTTCTCGGCAATGCCGACCGAGAGCAGTGCAACCTGAGAGCGCAGTTCGCCTATCGCCTTTTGCTTTTGCAAGTCGATAAGCCGGATAGCTTCTTCGAGTTTTTTCCGCCCTTCGATCTCGGCGTCGTCTTTTGCCTTCTGGATAATCTTGCCCGCTTCGGCCGTCGCCTGTTTGATCATATCGCTCTGGTGTTTCCGGGCTTCCGCAATCATTTCTTCCGACTTTTGCATGATGCCTTCGAGGGCAAGATTAGCCTTGTCGGCTTTTTCGAGCGATTGACTGATGTAATCCCGCCTCTCGTCGACCATCTTCGTGATCACCGGAAAGCCGTACTTTCCCAGTATCGCGAAGACGAAGACGAAAGAAACTACCATCCAAAACAAAAGTCCGAAACTTGGTGTTAATAGTGACATAACAGTTCGGTTTTTAGTCGATAGCCAAAAGGCAGATGAAGATAGCAAACAGGGCAGCGCCTTCGATAAGCGCAGCTCCGATGATCATCGAATTGCGGATGTCGCCTGCCGCATCGGGTTGGCGTCCGATGGCTTCCATCGCGCTTGTGCCGATTTTACCGATACCTATTCCGGCTCCCAATACCGCAAGACCGGCGCCGATAGGGGCGGCCAGCGAGCCTAAACCTGTTGTTGCCTGTAGCAGAATGTTTAATAGTGTCATAACTTTGAAATTTATTAAGTTTATAAATATGTAATTTTATTTGATTTTATCCGGTTTGTGAGCGTGTTCGGGTCGCGAAAGGCCGATGAACACGGACGAAAGCATTGTAAAGACGTAAGCCTGAATATATGCGACCAGTATCTCCAGAAAACTCATCATAACCATAAGCAGGACGGAGAGAACGGTCATTCCGGCATTGACGGCCGCGCCCATCTTTACGGTGACGAAAATCGTGCAGGCGAACGACAGTATGACGGCATGTCCGGCGGTTATGTTTGCGAAGAGACGGATTGCGAGTGCAAACGGCTTCGAGAGGACGCCGAAAAACTCTATTACCGGCATCAGGGGTATCGGAAACTTCATCCACAGCGGCACGTCGGGCCAGAAAATCTCTTTCCAGTATTCCCTGTTTCCGAACAGATTGATTGCCGCCATCGTGCATAAAGCCAGGACGAGCGTGACGGCAATGTTTCCGGTAACGTTTGCGCCGCCGGGGAAAACAGGTAGCAGTCCCATCAGATTGTTTATGAAGATGAAGAAAAAAGCCGTCAGCAGATATGGCGAATAGCGGGCGTAATCCTTGCCGATGCTTTTGCGGATTATGTCGTCCTCGACGCTCATTACCATCATCTCGACCGCGCCTGCAAAACCGGACGGCACGGCGTATTTCGGGCGTCTGCCGTACCGGCGGGCTACCGACAGAAATATCGCCAGCATTACAAGCGCACTGACGACGAGCGCCAGCGCCGTCTTCGTCAGCGACAGGTCGACGGGTCTGACTTCTTCGCCGTTTCCGTTCGTTTCGACTATCTTTCCGGCGTTATCGCCCTCTTCGGCTATGCGAAAGCCTTCGTAGCTGCGGGCGTGTTCGATGCGCGACGACGAAAAGACGTGAAAACCGCGCGTCGTCGAGTATACGATAACCGGCAGGTGGATTACGATTTCGCGCTCGCCGATATTTGTAATGTGCCACCAGTACGAATCCTGTATATGTTCGAGTATAATCTCTTTTGCGTTTATTTCGGGAGACGGTGGCGAAGACGGCGACGGCTGCGAATCGTGCGGCGACGGCGGGCATTCTGCAAAAATATTAGTACAGATTGCCCACAGAGCCGTCAGGAGGAGTATTTTATTCAGTGTCCTGTTCATTCTGTTTTTTCTTGTTTACGTTAAGGAGGATAAACATTTTCAGCCCCATAAAGAGGACGTAATATATGACGAAAGAGACAAGCACGGTCTTTCTCTGCATGTCGATAAAGTAGACATAACAAGCCACGAGCGCGAAAGAGACAACCATTTGTGCAGCGTTGAAAACCATCAGTCTTGCGACGGCGCGCGCCGGTTGAATCCCGCCGCGTACGATGTGCGAAAGCAGGATATACAGGACGACGCCCGACAGCAGAAAGTACGCAGGTATAATCCACAGATAGCCGGTGTAAATATCCGGAAACACGGAGCGGATAAGGTTTGTTGCCCCGATTCCGGCGAAGATAATCCCCATAATAAACAACAATATCACTTTTTCTCCCCTGTAATTCTTATCCATTGCCATTATAATTAATGTTATTTTGTTCGACGCAAACGGTTATGACATCCTGCCGGACTTCGGCGAAACCGCTGTCGACAGCTATTTTTATCCCGCCCCCGAAATCCGCGGCGGAACTCGCGGACGGACTTCCGTATGAACTCGCGCCGGAACCCGCGCCTGAACCCGCGCCGGCGCTCCCGGCCGCCGGGAAGCAAACGATTTCACCCGTTACAAGCGAGGATATTATCGGCGCATGTGAAGGATAGACCGAGAAGGAGCCGATTTCTCCGGGGAAAGTGACGTGCGCCACGTTTCCCTCGTACACAAGACCTGTCGGAGAGAGTATTTTGATTCGCAGCATGGTCTTATTTCATTTGGTTTGTTATCATGTCGGCTTTTTCGATGGCGTCTTCGATTGTGCCCACGTTCAGGAAAGCCTGTTCTGGCAGCCGGTCTACCTCGCCGTCGAGAATCATGCGGAATCCCTTTATCGTGTCCTCGATCGGCACCATTACGCCCGGAACGCCGGTAAACTGCTCCGCCACGAAGAACGGCTGCGAGAGGAAACGCTGCACCCGCCGGGCGCGGTTTACCGTCAAACGGTCTTCGTCCGAAAGCTCTTCCATGCCGAGTATGGATATTATGTCCTGCAGCTCCCTGTTGCGCTGGAGAATCTGTTTTATTCGCTGCGCCGTGTCGTAGTGGTCGGCGCCCACTATGTTCGGGTCAAGTATTCGCGAGGTCGATTCGAGCGGGTCTACGGCCGGATAGATGCCCAGCTCGGTTATCTTGCGGCTCAGGACGGTCGTGGCGTCGAGGAAGGAGAACGTTGTCGCGGGAGCGGGGTCTGTAAGGTCGTCGGCCGGGACGTAGACAGCCTGCACGGAGGTTATCGAGCCGTTTTTCGTAGACGTGATGCGTTCCTGGAGGTTTCCCATTTCGGTAGCGAGGGTCGGCTGGTAGCCTACGGCCGACGGCATCCGTCCAAGCAGCGCCGAGACTTCGCTGCCCGCCTGCGTGAAGCGGAATATGTTGTCGATAAAGAAAAGGATGTCTTTCGAGCCTCCCTCGTCGTCGCGGAACGATTCGGCCATTGTCAGTCCCGAAAGCGCTACCGAAGCGCGTGCGCCGGGCGGCTCGTTCATCTGTCCGAAGACGAGCGTCGCCTGCGATTTCTTCAGCTCCTCGTAGTCTATCTTCGAGAGGTCCCACCGTCCCTCTGCCATCGCATCTTCAAACGCTTTTCCGTAGCGTTTGACGCCCGATTCTATCATTTCGCGGAGCAGGTCGTTGCCTTCGCGGGTACGTTCGCCGACGCCTGCGAATACCGAGAAGCCGTTGTGATTCCGGGCTATGTTGTTGATAAGTTCCTTTATGAGTACCGTCTTGCCGACGCCCGCTCCTCCGAACAGTCCTATCTTGCCGCCTTTCAGGTACGGTTCGAGCAGGTCTATGACCTTGATGCCGGTGAAGAGAATTTCCTGTTTCGTGGAGAGGTCTTCAAATTTCGGGGCGTCGCGGTGGATAGGCAGCGTCCGGGTTGCGGTCAGGGGACGCATTCCGTCGATTGTCTCGCCAATCACGTTGAGGAGGCGTCCCTTCGTCTGCTCGCCGATCGGCATGCTTATCGGCATGTAGTCCGAGACGGCTTCCATGCCGCGTCGCAGTCCGTCGGTCGAATCCATTGCCACGGCGCGGACGCAGTATTCGCCGATGTGCTGCTGTATTTCCGCGACGAGCGTGCGTCCGTCCGTGCGGCGTATTTTCACGGCGTCGTGAATCGAGGGCAGGGCTGTCCTGTTGTCGCCGTTGTCGTTCGCATCGAAACTGATGTCTATCACCGGCCCTATTATCTGCGATATGTATCCTTTTATTTCCTTGTCCATAATTGTCGTTTATTTACTGTAAATCCCTGTTAAGTCGGTAGGCCGTGCTTCGTCCTCCCGCGTTTTCCTTGCGGAGTATTTTTTTTGTTACGAGGTCTTGAATGTCTCTCAGAGCGGTGTCGGACGAGCAGTCGTTGTCGGCGGCCCACGTCGTGGACGAGAGCCTCAGGTCGCGTTCGTCCCACAGTCGGTTCATCATTTTGAGTTGCCGTTCGTTCAGCGTCGCCGTTTTGCACTTTTCGAGGAAGCGCAGTTTGCCGGTCGCGAAAGTCAGGTCGTCTTCCGCTTTCGTCAGGGCGCTTTCGATGAAATGGAGGAACTGCCGCAGCCATTCCGTGATGTCGAGGCTGCCTGTAAGCGTGGCGGAGAGGATATCGTTGTACCGGCGGCGGTTTTTTTCCATTCCTGCGGAGATGCTGTAATACCGTTCGCCGATGTTGTCCGCTCTTGCGAGGAAAATGTTGGAGAGGGTGCGCGCCATGCGGCCGTTGTCGTCGTCGAAGGGGCGTATGAGCAGGAAGCGCAGGCAGGCTACTCCGGCTTTTATCACCGGGTCGGTCGGATGTGCGGTATTGAGCCATTTGAGGAAAGATTCCGTTTCGGCTGCCGTATCGGGCGGAACGGGCGCTTTGAGATACTCGATTTTCCTTTCGGCGGGTATTGCAGGCGGCGACGGGAGGAGATTTTCGGTTTTGTAGCGTTCGGCGGATGCGCGGTCGCTGAACGGTTTGCCTTCGAGGGCGCATTTCCACCGGAAGAGGCGTTCCGCGGTAACGTCGGCCGCGTAATTGTAGAGCGTGTCAATGTAGACCGTCGTTGCTCCGACGTCGGCATCGTCCGTGTCCGCGAGGTGAAATTTCTTCCTCGACAGGCTTATGCCGGCCGTAATGATGACCTGTCCCTCATTGAGCGTTTTGCCTTCGATGCGTGCCGAAGCCATGATGTCGGCCACGACGCTGTCGAGCAGCGCCTTCTTCTTCAGACCGTCGTCCAGCTGTCCCGTCCGACCGGCCAGCAGACCCTGTCTGTTTCTGACTTCTCCGAGCAGGGGCGAGAGTTCCCTGCTGTCCCAAGTCAGGTACGGCCATCCTCCAAGTTCCCAAATATACGCTTTCTTCATACAATCGTTGATATGCCGCAAATGTACGGATTTTTTTCGTTCGGGGAATAAAAAGGCATTTAAAATTGCATTTCCTCCGCTTCTTTTTTTTCGGGAGATGCAGCCTGACGCGCTGATTTTATCGGGCGGGTTGGCTGTATTGCCGTTTGTTTTTATCTTTGGCGATGGCGTCGGGACATCTGTTTAGCGACACACGGGATGTCTCCACTCCGCTTCGCTCCGGTCGACATGACGGGAGGGTATCCGTCATTGCGGCAATATCCGTCAATCCCGCGTTCGGCGAAGAGTCTCCGGACTTCGTCGTATTAAAAGCAAAGCTCCCGCTTTGCAAATTCGGCAAGGCTGGAGCCTTGCTTTTAGCCTCGACATA
>JAITPH010000256.1 GCA_031289515.1 Tannerella sp. | reverse complement strand
CACTGTTCACTGCTCACTATCCACTATTCCCCTTTTTCAACGACTTCCTGAGGAGCAACCGAATCATAGCACATCAACTCCGGCTCTTCTTCGTATTCTTCCTTGCTGCAACCCATAAGCGCCAGCAGCGCCAGTCCAAGAATTATCTTGCATTTCGACAAAAACCTGTAATTAAACCGGTTTGACAAAGCCGACAAGTAATCGTACAGCTTTTGATAAACAATTTTTTTCATACTCATATCCCTTTATTATCAAGCAAAATTAACACATTCCAACTCGTTTACAATCGGGTCTTCGTCCCTCAACGAAAGCCCTACCTGCTCGGCAGCCGCACGGCAACCGCCTCTACATCTGTGAAGTCGCGTGCAGTTACGGCAAAACGGTATATCAAGTTCATCCCATTCGCTTACGTAAGGACCGGCAAATATCTCGTCCAGAGATTCTTCGTAGACATTGCCCGCGACGACAGGCGAATGATTGCACATTCTAAGATTTCCTTCCAAATCTACCGTCAGCGGTCGCTGCGACACGTCCGACGAACAGTTGCCGAAGCGTATGTTCCGATAATCGTCGGGGTCGAGGATGCAATGCGGCGTGCAAACGCCGGAGATTATCGTCAAGCCCCTTTCGCCCGCATACCGGTCGATGGCTTCAAAAGCCTGCTTCAACTGCATCGTATTTGCCGAAAGCATCGGATGATTCAAGCCCTCGCCGCCCATATTATACCTGTTTACCATAACGTTCCGGATGCCGTGCCGGAAAAAGAAATCGACCGTTTCGGCAGCATACTGATAGTTCAACGACGAAACAACCATTACAGGCGCGATGCTTATCCACTTGCCGAGCAGCAACTCCATGTTTTCGACAGCATTCTGCCACGAGCCGGGTTGTCGCGTTATCCTGTCATGTATCTCCGGACGCGACGAGTGAATAGATATTTCCACCATATCAACCCTCATATCAGCCAATTGCCGATACACGTCAGGCGAGCCGTTGCCGTTGGTTATGACCGTGACCTGCTTGCCTTTCAGCTTGGCATGCAGGACAAGCTCCACAAAACGCTCACTGACGGTAGGCTCTCCGCCGGTAAACGTGATATGCCGGATCGTCGTATTCCTGATAATGAAATCAAGCAAATTGAAGGCTTTCCTGTACGAATCGCGACGGGATTCGTCGTTGACGATCTTGTCAAACCAGTTGTAACAGTGAACGCACCGCAGATTGCACTCCGGCGTCAGTTCCATGATTATGCGTTTCAAACTTTTTGACGACATATAAGATTATAATTGATGTACATAGATAATGATGCGCATTTCGGCAAAAACGCTGCACGGCCGAATAAAAAAAAGCGCCCGAAAGCGCTTTTTTTAGGATTAATTAAGCATTGGTTTGCTTAATCGTCGTCTCTGTTCCGGGTCGAAGTGATAAAGGCGTGCGAACTGATGGATAATCATCAAAGTTTCGGGACGCGGACCGGCGGATACTGTTCTCTTAATGTTTCTGTTATCAGATACTACTGATACTAACGGTGTAAAATATGTCATAGGCAATTATTTTTATGTGTTTACTACATAAAAACGCCAACGACCTGTTATTATTGTATCCGAACAAATATTTTTTTTCAGAAAGAAAGTTCGACGCGATGTTCGTCAGCCATGCGGCGCATGTTCATAATTGCGTAACGCATCCTGCCAAGCGCCGTATTGATGCTTACTCCGGTCATGTCGGCTATCTCTTTGAAGCTCATATCCCTGTAATAACGCATCTCTATCACTTCGCGCTGATTTTCGGGCAGAAACCTGACAAGTTTCTTTACGTCGGAATAAACCTGTTCCTGCACCATCTCTTCCTCGATATTCGTATCGCACAACCTCATGTCGTTGAGCAGATCGACTTCGACCTCGTCATTTGAAATCGTATTCTCGTTACGCTCCAGACGATAGTTGTCTATGATAAGATTGTGGGCAATGCGCGTAATCCACGCCTTGAACTTGCCGTTGTCGGTATAGCGACCCTGCTTGATATTCATGATGACCTTGAGAAAGGTATCCTGAAAGATATCTTCGGTAAGCTCTTGATTGCGAACTATGTAAAAGATGTACGAATGGATACTTTTCTTGTATCTATTCAACAGAACATCAAATGCTGAGTTATTCCCAAACGCATACAACTCGACCAATGCTTCATCGGTCATTGATTTTAAATTTTTCATCACTTTAACTTTTTTAATTCGAAGTAATGTGCATGCTATAGGCAGATAATTTTTAAATGTTAAACAATAATTTTTACGAAGCAAAGTAAATACTTTTTTTTGTCATATACAAATTTTTCGAGGCTTTTTTGATAAAAAGGCGGGAATTCGAGTACAAACCCCCGCCTTTCAAGTATGAAATAAAATTAAACAGTTCAAAATTTATATCCCAGAGTAAGCGCAAGGCGCGTCGATTTCGTCTTGAGCGACGCGGCTTCCGAATACACGGGATGAACATCTATGTTCGGAACATTGTAGTATGTGTTCGAAAACGCATATGCCTTAGAGCTGTTAGTCCGGAAAACGGCGGCCAAGTCCATGTAGAAGTTCGGCGAAAAACGATAGCCGAGACCGACCGTATAGTATTGCGTCGGATCTGCCACAGTCGTAAAATGCGGAATGGTACCCGACGGCAAGACCTCCAAAACATTGTCCGACAAATCTTTTGTCATCGGCGAGGTTTGCATCATATACCCTGCCCGCACTGCAAACTGCGGAGTAATCTTCAGCTCCGTACCCAACTTCAGGGTGTGCGACAACTTATAGTCGTTCTTTATGAAATCGTCGTTTATCGCCCCGAAACCGGAATCGTCGCCGTCACGGTCGGAAAAACGCATGCCCTTGTAGTTCATAACCTCGTAGTCGGCGCTGACGATAAACGAATATCCCAATATCAACGCGCCGCTGAAAATCCATTTCCCCGGCGACGTGAATCTATACTCCGAATACGAGCTTTCAGGCGTATTTGCATACATCGAAGGCTCGTCGTATCCGTTTATATACGTCTCGGCTTGAGCATCGTAATAGTCGGTCATTGTATACCAGCGCGGCGAATTGTACGCTACGCCCAACCTCAGCATTTGCAGATTCAGTATGGCGCCGAGATTGACCGAAACGGCGGAGCCGTCCGTAGTAAGCCTGTTCTCAAGATACAGGTAATCGTCTTTGGATTGGTCATAGGGGAAAAATTCCTCGTAAAACGAACTGTATCTATAATTGATATCCGTCACCGAAATCGATGCTCCGAGAAACAGGATATTTGAAACATTAAAGCCCAAACCGATGTTGTATTCGTCTATTTGTCCGCTTTCATTGACTATAAGTTCCGTAGCGTCCGGAGAAAAAATATTCCACACATTGTTGTCGGACCAATTGCCGAAAGCGCTTTGATACGAGTTTTCGCCGCCTGCGAAATGGTCGAAGAAACCGCTCTCATAGCCTAAGACAGGAAGCCAGTTGCCTGACAGTGCGGAATTTTCGTAAGGGTCATAAACGCCTTTTTCGTAAGTAAGCGCATCCTTGCTTATTCCCCGCCCTTCGCCAAATGCGTTTGAAGCGCGCGAAGCAATATAATCCGCCAACGAGTATTCCTGACCGTTGTTTCGCATCTTGTATTTGCGATTGAAGTTCTTCAACCGGTTATACGAAAAGCCGAAATTCCAATGCTGGACGCTTCCCGAACTTGTCGGAAAATACAGCTCAAAGCCAAAATTGTTGGGCGCAAAACGTGTTTTATCTATCTTCGTACCGATGCCTGACCAATTTGTAGAAGTATTTATCATTGAGAGGTCTAATGTGCCTGATATTTCAGAGCTTCGATATATGCCGAGACCTGCCGGGTTATGCGATAAAACGGAAATATCGCCGCCCAAAGCGCCAAAGGCTCCTCCCATCGCCATTGAGCGGGCTGTTCCGTTTAACTCGGTCGTTGATAGCGTATATGCGTCTATCTCGTTTCCCTGAGCAAACAATCCCGTGTTGCAGGCAAGCAATGATAATCCTGCGAATAGCCATAATTTTTTCATCATC